>JBCAWP010000236.1:0-4168 GCA_038534535.1 Pseudomonadota bacterium | reverse complement strand
CATCGCCAAGGGACACTGGCAAGGCGGTCTTCCGAAGTCAAAATCAGATCTCAAAATCTCCAGGCCGAATACCTGGATCTGGATAGATGAGATCCATGTCTTCGAGGGCGCCGCGCACAATGCGTGCGATCATGGCATTGCGCCGCGTGCGACTGTCCGCCGGGACGATGTACCACGGCGCATGCGGCGTTGAGCATCGCTGCACCGCCGTCTCATAGGCGGCCATGAAATCTGGCCACAGCTTGCGGTCTTCCAGGTCGCCAGGATTGAACTTCCAGCGTTTGTGCGGTTCTTCCAGCCGCTCCGCAAGCCGCTCACCCTGGCGCTCATAACTGACATTCAGCATGAATTTCAGGATCTTGATCCCGTTTTCGGTGAGGTGCTTCTCGAACGCATTGATCTGGTCGTAGCGCTGCTCAATCGCCTCGGCCGGCGCAAAGCCGCGCACCTTTACGACCAGCACATCCTCATAATGCGACCGGTCGAAAATGCCGATCCGGCCCTTGCGCGGCACGGCCTCATGGATGCGCCAGAGATAATCATGGGCGAGTTCAGTTTTGGACGGCGCCTTGAACGCTTCGACTTGCATGCCAAGCGGTGACGTCATGGCGAAGACCTTGCGGATGACGCCCGATTTTCCGGACGTGTCCATTCCCTGGAGCACCACGAGCAATGCCCGCGTCCGGTCGGCATAGAGCTTGTCCTGTAACTCATCGATGGCAGCAGCATCTTCGGTGAGGCTCGCTTCGGCATGCTTCTTATCGTCGAACAGGTCAGGATGCCGCCCCGGCCGGTCGGCAATTCTGAACCGCTTGCCTGGCTGCGCGATCAGCGCCGTCTTGACCTCATCAATTGAGGGCTCAGCTAAATTGCCCATCGCATTTTCCTCCGAAACAAAGAAAGCCGCGCGGGAGTGTCCCGCACGGCTTTGCTGATTTTATCTGTGAACTCCGCAATTAGGACGAATAGTATTCGACCACCTGCGCCGGCTCCATTTTCACCGGATACGGCACATCCGCGAGCTCCGGGATCCGCACGAAGGTCGCCGTCATCGCTTTTGGATCAACCTCGATATATTCTGGAATATCGCGTTCGGCGGACCCAAGGGCTTCGAGAACCAACGCCATATTGCGGGACTTTTCGCGAACCTGAATCACGTCACCAGGCTTCAGACGCGCGGAGGCAATATTTGTCTTCACGCCGTTCAGCATGACGTGGCCATGGTTCACGAATTGGCGTGCAGCAAAAATCGTCGGCACGAATTTCGAACGGTAGACGAAGGCATCAAGCCGGCTTTCCAGGAGGCCGATCAGGTTTTCTGCCGTGTTGCCCTTGCGGCGCGCCGCTTCATCATAGGTCTTGCGGAACTGCTTTTCCGTGATGTCGCCATAGTAGAATTTCAGCTTCTGCTTTGCCATCAACTGAAGGCCGAAATCAGACACCTTGGCCCGGCGCCCCTGGCCGTGTTGGCCGGGCTTATGTGGACGCTTGTTGACGGGAGATTTGGGGCGGCCCCAGATATTTTCGCCGACACGACGGTCGATCTTGTACTTCGCGCTATGGCGACGTGACATGGTAACTTCCTTTTTCGACGCGGGCCGGTGGAGCGTGTCTTTGTAAGCTCCACGATTTCAACGGCGGCACCGCACCTGCCCGTCCTGAAGCGCCGCGTTAAAGCGGAAACGACAATGCGGGTCAAGTCTGGCTCTGCCCATCCTCGAAGATCATGCTAGACAAGCGGGTCAAAGATATCTGGGAGGACACAACATGGGGGTACTCGACGGCAAAGTCGCCATCGTCACCGGCGCAGCAAGCGGTATAGGTCGGTCCTGCGCCGAAGCACTCGCAGCCGCCGGAGCGACGATCTTCGCGACTGACATTGATGACGACGGCCTCAGCCACACCGCTCGCCGGATCACAGAGGCTGGTGGCACTTGCGAAACAGCGCACCAAGACGTCGCCGATGAAGCCCGTTGGGATGCGGTGATGGAAGACGCGGCGAAGCTTGGTCCGATTTCCGTGCTTGTAAACAATGCCGGCGTCGCCCTCGCCGGTCCGATCGTTGATCAGCCATTTGATGTTTGGAAACGCCAGATGGCGATTAATCTCGATAGTGTATTTTTGGGCACCCGCGCCGCGATGCGAACGATGCCGAAAACGGGCGGCGGCGCCATTATCAACATGTCATCGGTCGCGGGCCTGCGCGGCGCGGCGGGCGCCAGCGCCTATTGTGCATCCAAGGGCGGGGTCCGCCTGTTCACGAAGGCCGCCGCTGTCGAATGCGCCCAGCTCAGCTTGAATGTGCGTGTGAACTCGGTTCACCCAGGCATTATCGACACGCCGATCTGGCAAAAATCGATCACAGACATGCTGGACGCCAATCCAGACGCAGAGCAAGTCGCACAGCTGACCGCCCACTCCGGCGCAAACTCGTTCAATGTGGATGCCATCGCGACGCAGACCACACCCATGGCTCGGCCCGGCAAACCCGAAGAAGTCGCGGATCTTGTTGTTTTCCTCGCGTCCCCCAATTCGAGCTACATCACAGGACAGGAATTCGTCATCGATGGCGGCATGACCGCGCGTTGATTAAGATGACCCGAACATGAACGATACGTTCGGGCAGGATTGAAGCCGCCCGTGCAAACAGAAGATAGGCGATGGCGAGGTTTGAGCTCCTCCTGTCCGCGGTGCCTCACCTTGCCGTCGGAGACCTTGTCATCGCCAATCTCCCGATCTCGACACCTGTGGTCAGTAAGACACACCCGCGCCTTGCTTGGGGCTTGTCATCAAACTGTGTGGCCACTGTCACCGGTCGGTCAAGGATCACCGATAGCGCGCACCTAGCTTCAACCCTAAAGTCCTAGCGAGGTCGTTCTCCCATGCGCTTGTCGTATCGACTCCTGGGCGCCAGTGTTCTGGCGCTATCCGTTCCAATCCAAACTATCGCGCAGGAGGAAGAGGAAGTCGTCCTCGTTCAGCCGGTGATTACGGTCTCTGCCCAGTTCCGTGAGCAAAGCGCCCTCGACGTGCCAATTTCAATTACGGCCTATGATGGCGAATTCCTCGACAATATCGGCGTTGACGAATTCGACGAGCTTTCGGCCTTCACCCCAGGCTTCGTGGTCCAGGAACAGTCGGTCAACAATCCAGGCTTTGTCCTTCGCGGCATCACCTCGGACGACGGCGCGTCCAATATTGAGCCGCGCGTCTCCGTCTTCCAAAACGGCGTCTCGGTCTCCAGGTCTCGCGGCTCCATCGTGCAGCTCTTTGACGTTGAACGGATCGAGGTTCTCAAAGGGCCGCAAGGCACACTCTTCGGTCGCTCGGCCCAGATCGGTGCGGTCCATGTGATCACCAATAAGCCAAGCTATGAATTCGAAGGGGGTCTCACCGCCGAGGGCGGCAACTTTGAGGCCATTGGTGCCAATGGCTTTCTGAATATCCCACTGATCGACGACAAACTCGCGGTCCGCTTCGCCGCCTCCTATGATTTCCGTGATGGTTTCATAGACAACACCGAGGGCGGCGACGCCCTCCAGGGTCAGAACACCGTCGCTGTCCGCGGTAGCCTGCGCTTTGAACCCATCGAGACCGTCACATTCGACCTCATCGCCAATTATTCTGAGGACTCACCGCCTGGAACGAGCTTCAAGTCCGGCGTCATCCCGGCCGTTGGCGGCTCGACCGATCCGAACGATTTCGCATCTCTAAACACCTTTGGCGGCTTCCTCGACGATGCGCCCCTCGGTGTCGACCGCGAGATCTGGGACATCACAGGTATCGCCGACTGGGCCATCACGCCGTCGCTCAGCGTCAAGACGACGCTCTCATATCGTGAGTTCGACAGCGTCGAGGTGTTCGATCCGGACGGCACGGCGTTCGATGTCTTTATTTTTGCCGAAGAGGCTGAAGGCGAACAGTTCAGCTTGGACAGCCGTTTCAGCTATGACAATGGCGGGCGCTTCCGCGGCTTCTTTGGCGGTGGTATTTTCCTCGAAGAAGGCTCCCAAGGCGTCCCGCTCGGCTTCGATGTTGGCACTGCTGCAGCCCTATTCGCCGCAGGCTTCCCCCAGCCAACAGCTGTTGTGGATGGTGCAGCCCCGGTCGCGAACCCGCTCCTTGCCGGCGCCGGCAAGGAGCGGGTTCGCGACCGGGGCTGCACCAT
>JBCAWP010000235.1:0-4229 GCA_038534535.1 Pseudomonadota bacterium | reverse complement strand
CGACTGGAAGACGATCATTTCGGACTATAAGTCCGCCATCGAAGACGAGATGGGCCGGCCGTTTCCAAGCGATCCGATCGAACAGCTCTGGGGCGCGATTGGGGCGGTTTTTGGCTCGTGGATGAATGACCGGGCAATCCTCTATCGCAAGCTGAACGATATTCCCCAGGAATGGGGCACGGCGGTGAACGTGCAATCCATGGTGTTCGGCAATCTGGGCGAGACGTCTGCGACGGGGGTGGCCTTCACGCGGGACCCGTCGACCGGTGAAAAGACGTTCTATGGCGAGTATCTGATTAACGCCCAGGGCGAGGATGTGGTGGCTGGCATTCGTACGCCGGCACCGATTTCGCGGGCGCGGGCCGATGCGCTTGGCTCAACGGATGCGCCGCTCGAAGAGGCGATGCCCAGCGTCTACAAGGAGCTGGTTGCGGTCGCCGAGAAGCTGGAAGCGCACTATCGGGACATGCAGGATATCGAGTTCACGGTCGAAGATGACCGGCTCTATATGTTGCAGACGCGGACGGGGAAACGTACCGCTGCGGCGGCCCTGAAGCTTGCGGTGGATATGGCGCGGGAGGGCCTGATCAGCGAGACAGAAGCGGTGCTGCGGCTCGATCCTGCACAGCTCGATCAGCTCCTGCACCCGGCGATTGCCTCCGATGCGGTGCGCGACGTGGTGGCGAAGGGCTTGCCTGCGAGCCCCGGCGCGGCCGTCGGGAAGGTCGTGTTTGATTCCGATGAAGCCCAGCGCCTCGCCGATAGCGGCGAAGATGTGATCCTTGTCAGGGTCGAGACGAGCCCCGAAGACATCCATGGCATGCATGCGGCCCGGGCGATCGTGACCGCGCGGGGCGGGATGACCTCCCACGCGGCCGTGGTGGCGCGCGGCATGGGCCGGCCGTGTGTCTGCGGCGCAGGCGGCCTGGTGATCGACCAAGCGGCAGGCGTGTTCCGCTTTGCTGGCCGGACGGTGAAGGAAGGCGAAGTGATCACCGTTGACGGCGCGGCGGGCGAAGTTCTGCTCGGGGCTGTCAAAATGACAAAGCCTGACCTTTCAGGTGATTTCGGACACCTGATGACCTGGGCCGACAAAGTGCGGCATCTGAAAGTGCGCACCAATGCCGATACACCATCCGATGCCGAGACGGCTCGGAACTTTGGGGCTGAGGGGATCGGTCTTTGCCGGACCGAGCACATGTTCTTCGATGCGGAGCGCATTGCCTATGTCCGCGCGATGATCCTCGCATCGGACGAGGTGGGACGGCGGGCAACGCTTGAAAAACTGCTGCCGATGCAGCGCGGTGATTTCACAGAGATCTTCAAGATCATGGGCGACCTGCCGTGTACGATCCGCCTACTCGATCCGCCACTGCATGAGTTCCTGCCGCATACCGACGACGATCTGGGCGATGTGGCAAAGACGACCGGCGTCTCCGTTGAGGCGCTGAAGCGCCGGGCAGCTGAGCTGGAAGAAAGCAATCCGATGCTGGGCCACAGAGGCTGCCGGCTCGGCATTACCTATCCGGAAATCTATGAGATGCAGGCGCGGGCTATTTTTGAAGCCGCCTGTGATGTCGCTGCTGAGACCGGCCGCGCACCGATGCCCGAGGTGATGATCCCGCTGGTCGCAACCGAGGCGGAGCTCGCGATCCTGAAACGCCTCGTCGACAGGGTGGCCGAGGCCGTCTTTGGCGAAAAGGGCCGGTCTGTGGAGTATCTCGTCGGCACCATGATCGAGCTGCCGCGTGCGGCCCTGCAGGCGGCGCAAATCGCAAACTCCGCCGCGTTTTTCTCATTTGGCACAAATGACCTCACGCAAACGGCGCTTGGCATCTCACGTGACGATGCGGGCCGGTTCCTCAAGGTCTATGAGGAGAAGGGGATCTATGAAAAAGACCCCTTCGTCACGATTGACCGAGACGGGGTGGGGGAGCTTGTCCAGCTGGCCGCAGAGCGGGGCCGGAAAACACGTAGCGATATCAAGCTCGGGATTTGCGGTGAGCACGGGGGCGATCCGGCATCCGTCGCTTTCTGCCACGAGACGGGTCTCGATTATGTCTCCTGTTCACCCTATCGCGTGCCAATCGCGCGATTGGCCGCGGCTCACGCGGCTTTGAAAGGCGACTAGCCCAGCGGTCATAGGCTTGCCTTGCCGTGTGTTTTTCATGTCACGTGTGAATGTTGCGGCGCAAGAAAACTTAGGGTGTTTACCCTTCACAAATCTGTTGCCGAATCAAAGCGGTTAACCCTTGGTTAAGGTGTCGCCGCGCTTAGGCCGCCATGGCCACTCTCTGAAAGCTGACTGATTTGTCATTCAAATCAGGCGCAATTTCCTTGTTTGACGGGCTTTCTCGACTTAATTGGCAAGACCTTGGAATACGAGCGTTCGTCGGACCTGGCACATATCCTGCTGGTTAGGTCAGGTAAGACAGGATGCCTTGGAGTGGGTTGGTGTTAACGATTGGGAAACTTCTCGTCAGCATTTTCCACGCAGCAAAGACTAGTCAGAAGCGACTAGCAGCGTGGTGGTTGGCGATGAGTGATCAGGAGCAGCGCGACTTGGTGCGCCGCGGTCTTGTGACTGCGGGCAGCGCTTTTGCTGCGTGCACCATTCTGCCGTCGATCTCTTTGCAGTATGATGCACGCCGGGCCGAGGCTGATTTCCGCGCAGAGGCCGAGGCCTTATCCCTCGCTGCGCGGGCGGCTGATGCAGTGCGGCAAGAAGCTGAAGCGTCTGAATTGCTTGAGCATCCATGGCTGCGTACCGTCGAATACTCGCTCGACAGGGAACCGCGTGCGGCGCTTAGCCGATATGCCATGCGCGACCGGGATGGCGCAGCGGTCTCGTCATTGATTCAATTCGAACCGGCGCAGCTGTCTCGCGCCGAAGATATCGCCGCTGAGCACAAATGCTTGTCTGAAGCGGTCTATTATGAGGCTCGCTCGGAGCGGACCGAAGGCCAGCTCGCTGTCGCTGAAGTGATCGCCAATCGCGTAACGGATCACCGCTATCCGAACACGATCTGCGATGTTGTCTACCAGGGCGCCACGCGCACCACGGGTTGCCAGTTCACCTTTACGTGTGACGGGTCGATGCGGTCTAAACCCCGCGGCCGCAAATGGGACGACGCCCAGACGGTCGCCGCCCACGTGATGATGGACCTTCACGAGCGGCGGACGGGGACAGCGACCCACTATCACGCGACCTATGTCGATCCGATTTGGAATGCCGGCCTTGTTCGGACCGCGCGGATCGACACGCACATCTTCTATCGCTTCCCCCGGGGCAGCGAGTGGGCCGTTGCCCGCGAGGCGGTTGAGCGTAAGCGCGCGCGGCTTGCACGCCAGGTCGCCTATATCGAAGAGTCTCAGACCGGTGGCGGCGAGCCCGCAGACGATCTGAAAGTGCTGTCGCCTGCGCCTTAACGATGGGCCTCAGTCCCGACGGGGCAGTCCTTTGGCCAAACGTTTGCGTATCACTCCAGGGAAAAACCGGGCCATAAATCTGGCACGGTCAGCAAGCTCACCCACACCGTAGTGTGTCTTCTCTCCATGGGCGGCTTGCCACGCGCCTTCTCCGGCGAGCTCAACGGGGTAAACCTTCATACCTTGGGCTTCCAGATCGTCACTCATCTTATGGTTGGCGCCTTCGGTCTGGCCGATATCCAGTATGGGGGTGTCAACAAACCAAGGCGCGAGGCAGGTCACTTTGATCCCGAGCGGTGCAAATTCCACGTCCAGGGCTTCTGTGAGACCGCGGACCGCAAACTTTGTTGCGGCGTAAACCGCAAGCTGCGGTGACGCGACGAACCCGGCCGTTGAGGCCACATTGACGATGCGCGCGCCGCTCGTCGCCTTCAAAAGAGGTAAGGCTGCATAGATGCCTTTGACGACGCCTTTCAAATTGACGTCAATAACGGCATCGGCCTCATCCGAAGGGATCTCTTCAAACCAGCCATGCCGGCCAATTCCGGCATTATTGAAGAGAACATGCATCTCGCCGCCTGTAGCATCGGCGAAGTCGCGTATGGCATCGCCCCAGGCCTCGCCGCTGCGAACATCGAGGCGGCCCGACACACAATTCTCCGCGCCCAATTCAGCCGCGATGGCTTGGAGGCCCGCAGTATCGATGTCGTAAATACCCGCGAACCATCCCTTCCGGACGAAATGCCTTGCCGTTTCGGCCCCGATGCCGGACGCAGCGCCGGTGACAAAAATGCTCTTGC
>JBCAWP010000234.1:0-4240 GCA_038534535.1 Pseudomonadota bacterium | reverse complement strand
AAATTCCGCAGACGCGGTTCGGAGCGCAGATTGTTCAGCTGTCGGTTCAACGATAGCGACGGTATCGCCAGGAACCATTGTGACTGTAGCACACCCGCCGGTTGCTACCGCAATCATAGACACACTCAAGATACGCGTACGCCACATGGTTCTTAATTAAACCCTCTTTGCCCTTAAGAAATGCTTACCAGAACCCTAAAGATCGCGTCCAGGCTTTATTCGCCGCTTAACTGCAGTTAGGTGAAGCCAGCATGAACAGTTCATCACCGCGGCGGCGCTTGTACGCGCCAATCGATACGACACGCACCGGACGCCTTCGCGTGTCCGACCTGCACGAGCTTTATTGGGAAGAGGCTGGCCACCGTGCCGGCGTGCCTGCCATTGGCCTTCATGGCGGGCCCGGCGGCGGCTCAAGCCCTGAAATGAGGCGATTTTTTGATCCGCACAGATACAGGATCATCCTGTTTGACCAGCGTGGCTGCGGCCGTTCGACACCGCGTTCGGAGCTGAGAGAGAATACGACTTGGGATCTTGTCGAAGATATGGAGCGTCTACGCGAGACGCTCGGCATCGAAAAGTGGGTGATCTTCGGCGGTTCATGGGGGTCGACCCTTGCCCTCGCCTATGCCGTGACGCATCCAGACCGAGTTCTTGGTCTTGTTCTGCGCGGGATCTTTCTTGCCACAAAATCTGAGCTCAGCTGGTTCTACCAGGAAGGGGCGAGCCGCCTTTTCCCGGATGCCTATGAACGATACGTTGCCCCTATTCCCGAAGACGAGCGCGGCGACCTGATCGGAGCGTTTCATCGCCGGCTCGCCTCCACCGACGCAGCGGTACGCCGCAAGGCTGCCGGCGCTTGGGCGCGCTGGGAGGGTGAAACCTTATCGCTCAGAACCACCGGAAAGCCGCCGGCCCGTTTCGACGATGATTTGTTCATTGATGCGTTTGCACGGATCGAAAATCACTACTTCGCCAATGGCGGCTTTTTTGAGCACGACGGATGGCTGCTCGAACAAGTCAGACAGCGTCTGACCAATGTGCCGGGAACCATCGTCCACGGACGTTACGACGTCGTTACCCCCCTTTCCACAGCCTGGGCGCTCAAAGGCGTCTGGCCGCGGGCCGATCTCCATATCATTCCTGATGCTGGGCATTCGAGCCTCGAGCCCGGCATTGTCGACCAGCTCGTGCGCGCGACCGATCGCTTTGCAACCGTATTCGCCTGAAGCTCCATGCGCATCTTCTTCGATCCTGCCCAAAAGGAACATGCCCCGGCCACGGAACTCCATAATGGCGAGCTTGTTCCCTATGCTGAAAAGCCCGCACGCCTCGCATCGATCCTCGCCAAGATCGGAGACACACATACGCCACGAGACTTCGGCCTTGGGCCGATCCAGGCTGTCCATTCTGACGCTTATCTCGACTTCTTGAGATCGGCGTATGAAGACTGGCGCACCGCAGGACGAACGGGCGACGCTGTCCCCTATGTATTTCCCGTTCGCGGCCGGCGACCGCTCACCCTTGACCGGATCGATGGCCGCCTCGGCCACTATGCATTCGATTGCGGCACACCCATCACGGAGAAGACTTGGGCTGCCGCCTATGCCAGCGCGCAGACCGCGCTCACTGCGCTGGAACATGTGATCTCAGGAGACCCCGTCTCGTTCGCGCTTTGCCGCCCGCCTGGGCACCATGCGGGCCGAGACTATTTTGGCGGCTATTGTTATCTAAACAATGCAGCCATCATTGCGGCAAACGCGATCGACAAAGGGGCCGGCCGCGTCGCCATTCTTGATGTCGACTATCACCATGGGAACGGAACGCAGGACATTTTCTACGAGCGCGCAGAGGTTCTAACGGTCTCGATCCATGCTGATCCGTCCACTGATTACCCATTCTACTGGGGACACGCCGATGAGATGGGCACGGGTAAGGGGTTGGGCGCAACCCTAAACCTTCCGCTTCGACGCGGAACCGATTGGACGGCCTTCGAACAGGCCCTGGCAAGAGCCATGGAGACAGTCGCGACGTTTAACCCGGACCTACTGGTTGTCCCATTCGGCGCCGACACGTTCGATGGTGATCCGATCAGCTATTTTCGGCTGAAGAGCGAGGATTATACCGCAATCGGTCAATCCATAGGCGCGCTGAATATCCCGACCGTTGTAACGATGGAAGGCGGCTACGCCATTGAGGCCCTTGGAGAAAACGTCCATCGGTTCCTCGCCGGACTTAGTTAACAAGGCCGTTAACGCCATCTCGTCAAAACACGTTATTGCCTTCGCCGATCTCTAACGCTCGGTCTGTATGGTTTGTAGATGTTCGGTCAGACCGTCTTTTCCCGCAGAACAATTCTGTTCGGCGCCAGCACACTTTTGATGTCCGCCATAATGCCGGCATCTGGGGCGATAGAGGACGTTGCCCATTTCAACGTGCTGGGCATGGTGGTCGTTTGGGGCGCCGATGGCTTTGATGCAACTGGCCAGGCGCCGGTAGTTTCCGACTTTGTGATCGATTCCAATCCGGCCGGCGGCCTCGACGCTGATCTGATCACGGATGATGTATTCACAGTCGTCACGGGAACCCTTACGGCGACACAGAACGCGACGGCTTCAACCAACGGTGTGCCGTTTCGGGTGCAGCGCGTGCAAGGCGGGGCCTTTACCACTGACTTTGATAATGACGGCGTGCTGACCGCGGCCGACACATTCGATCCGTTCACGATTCGCGGCAACAGCGACATTAATACGCGCCGCGGGGAACTCTTCACGAGCTTCTATGTCGCCTCGAATGTGCCCTTCAACATTGAGGGGCAGGCCCGCCCGCTGGGCACGACCGACGCAGATGCCTTCAATCGCATGCGGCTCCAATTGCGTGTGACGCAGACCGGAGATGACGGCCTTGCCTTCGGATCCGCGGCCCAGTTCCCCCACACCGCGGGCGCTGCCGGTGGGAGCCGCGCGAACAATCGACGTCTGTCGACCATGGCCACCCCCATCGACGTCTTTCGCGGCAACCAGCGCACCGCCCGCATCCGTGGCACTCTGTCTGAGCAATCGGTCCGGTTTGACCTTCGCTACCGGTACAATTCAGGCAATATCGATCTGGCCGACGGCGTCATCGATGCCTCGGCAGAGGTGATTTACACCATCTATGTGCCCTAGGGCGCTGCGCGATTAAGCGGTCTCGAATTCCTCAAGCCGAAGCTCGTACAACATCTCCTTGAACTCCCGCGCAGGCCGCGACCAATTCTGCGTGATCTTGCCATCCGCGGCCTTGTACCAGGACTGACCACAGGCCGGGTCACCCCACACCGTTTCAGCGAGTTCCTTCTGGAGCGCTTCATTGTAACGGGACTGAATGTCCGCCCGCGGCTGAAGCGTGACGAGCCCGCCGGTCTCCATCCGGTCGAGGGCGTCAATGACATAGCCGACCTGCGCCTCCAGCATGTAAGTAATGGAGTTATGGCCAAGGTTTGTGTTCGGACCGTAGAGAACGAAGAAGTTTGGAAAGCCTGCAACGGTGACGCCGCGATGGGCCTCTGCTCCGCCGGCCCAGGCTTCGTTCAGTGTCTCATTTGGCCCCTGAACATCAACGGACCACCGCCAATCACTTGTGTTGAAGCCCGTGGCGAAAACGAGGATATCAAACGCGTGGTGAGCGCCGGATTTCATTTCGACACCCTCCGGCGTGACCCGGGCGATGGGATCGGTTTCGAGCGATACGTGCGGTAGCTGAAGCGTAGGATAGAAATCATCACAGATCAGAATGCGCTTGCAGCCGACCGGGTAATCCGGCGTGAGCTTGGCGCGCAGCTCCGGGTCTGACACTTGGTCGTGCAAATGGTCGAGCGCCTGGCGGGTGAGCGCTGCACGGCCTTCGTCCGTGAAGGAAAATGCGTGCCATGTGAGGCCGTCAGCGTTCTCGAAAATGAGGTTTCGGTTCAAGTCTTGGATCTTGGCCGCCGCCTCGAGATTGCTCATCATCAGCGCTTTAAGCTCGTCCGTCACGGGCTGATCATTGCGCGGGATCATCCAGTTCGGTGTGCGCTGGAACACAGTGAGGTGGGCGGCGGTTTTGGCTAATTCCGGGATGGCTTGGACAGCGCTTGCGGCCGAGCCGACGACGCCGACACGTTTTCCCGCCCACGACACAGTGTCGTCCCAACGCGCCGTATGCTCGGCCGCAAGCGCTGTCCAAGCCATCCCGGAATTAGCCAAAACCGCCGCCCACCTCACTG
>JBCAWP010000233.1:0-4247 GCA_038534535.1 Pseudomonadota bacterium | reverse complement strand
GGACTCTTTCATTCGGTTACCATCCAGTGGGTTGGTCAGGGACCATGTGGACCAGATGCGAAGGGCGCCGGGCAAACCAATGGGATGATCACGTTCCAAGGGGTGCGCGACAATTTCAGCAGACGGGAACCCACCCGGCGAACCATCAGTCACGGTGACCCGTCCTGTGACGGGTGCAGCATAGCCATGTCCAAGTTCTAAATTATAATTGCCGAACCGGAAGTTGCCCGAGCTACCAACAGTGAGGAATGACGCATTCAAGAGGCTGCTGACAGCGCCAAATGCGGGGTGATTGGCGAGCGGCGTAGGGTTCGAATGCTGTTGGAATTGCGAGTCAATCAGCGTTGCGCCGTTCTTCCCTAAGACTTTGAAGCTGCGATCATCTGCGGTGATTTTCATCTTCTCCTTCGGCATCTTGTAGAATGTCTTACCCATCCAAACGGCAAGCCCGTTATTGACGTAAAGTCGGCGCGGATAGAGCAACCAACCTGATTGGGTTTCTTCGGTCTGGACGAAGGGAATGGCAAATGATGCTTCGTTGTAGGGTTTGATGCGTGTGAACCCAGGCAGGAAGCTCGAGCGGACATTGTGAAAGTGGCAGAGGGAGATGCCAACCGGATGTTGGCCTGGCGGCGACATTGGAGATTGGCCGATATAGGCACCGGCCGGGAGCAGTGCCTGAACGTCCTCCCGCCGCATATGATAGAACAAAAACCACCCATTCATCGAGCCGCGCGCAAAAAAGCCACTCAGTGGCCAGGGGGCATTCGCAATGGTGCTCGTATTGTACATTGCGCGCATTTCGGGCGTCTCATCGCTCGGAATATCGTCGGCGCCGACGTTTAAGAGTTGGGTTCCTAGAATTGTGGAGGCGGCCGATATGCCGGACATGGTCGCAGCCTCAACACAGCCTGCATTGAGCCCGCAGCGCGTCCAGTCACCGGCAAGAACCAGATTTTCAAAGCCGCTTTGATCTGGGGCCAGGCGTGAATAGACAGACCCCGTCTCGGAAAGAACGTAGCGCTCCGACCCAAACATGTTCACGCGGAAATACTGATTTTCAAAGCCAGTGCCGCTTGCGTCCGGGCGTTTGTAGAAGAGATCCGGGTTAATGCCGTCACCCGTGCCGGCTTTCGGCCAGATCTCCAGAAGTTCGCCGTTGGCCCATTTCCGGGTTTTGTCCGTAAAGCCTTCGAGTGTTTCGCCGTCGGGGGCGGGCGAACAGAAATAGGCAATCGATGTTGGTCCGGGTTCGGGCCAATCCTCGCGCGGGAGCAAATGGGTCATGTCTGCCCAAGTGTCGAGGGGCTCTGCAAAGCCCGTAATAATCGTGTTGAGCGGGCCATCCGGAATCGATTCCGGCGAGTTGTGTTCGGCAACAAGCGCACGCCAGCCGAGGTCGTCCTGGTCTTTGGTCAGCCAGAATTGGGCAGCTTGCGTCGCGACCGTTTTGACATCCTCAAGCATACGTCTCCAGCGAGGAGATGCGCCGGCGAGTTCTGCGGTCATATCGGGCAGAGATCCGATCGAGGCGCCGAGAATAATTTGGTCAAAATCAGTTCCCGCATGGAGCGTATAGTGGCGCCCCTCCAATGGCTCCCCTTCATCCTCGAAATCAACGCCGCGCTCTTTCATGGACGCGCCATCGACGATTTGGTCCCAGAGCGGCGTCGATGGCCAGCAGGGTAGGTCCTTCACGGTGACCAGAGGCTCATAAGGGAACTGTTTGAGCTCGGCTTGTTCGACCATGTCCAGCGCGGCAATCCGTGTGCCGTGATCGTCAAGCCGCAGTGCTTTGACAGCATTGAAGTATTTGAATGTGACCCCGCGAGCCTTCAGCACTTCGTAATAGGGGCCGAAAATTGTGTCCCCCATGCCGGCCTGCATCTTGAAGAAGATTGCGCCGCTATAGGTGAAGACAAGGCGAGACATGGCCCGGATTGCCGTTCCCGCCCCCGCATTGCCGGCAAGGGCCCGCCCATGAGGGTATCCAAAAACGAAATCATAACAGCTACGTAGGATCGTCGACTTCTGAGCAACTTCGCTGGCACCGTTCAGTGCGAGCCATTCTGTGAACTCCCATTGATCTAGGACATCATATCCTTTGGTGAAGACTTGATGCGCCGCCATGCCATGGGCGAAGGCAAATGAAATATCGAGCAGTATGAGGAGACGCCGGGTGGCGTCATCCGCAAGGTGCGCCGGGGTCTCCAGCGCATGGATCATCTTCTGCGCGTCTTGGATCAGATCAACCAAAAGGCTTTGGTGTTCGGCGGTATGCTTATGTGCCTGCGTCGGCAAGCCTCCAACAAAACTGTGTAATTTGCCGATGCCTGAGCGCAATTCATCAGACTTCTCCGGGCCCAGATGCTTGCGCGCGCCATCGCTAAGCTCACCTTTTTCGAGGAATTCGATCGCGATCTGGATCATGCGCACAAACATTGAGAAGGGCGTTGGGCTCGTCGTTGCCGTCCCCGGAACCTGGTCATTCTTGGGCAAATCGATCAGCCAAGGGCGCCAGCCGGACGGCGTGTTCGGAAGGTCTATATGTTCGGCGAGGAAAAGGTGATTGAGCGGCTTGAACGCTTTATCGAGCGTAGACAGAGGCGCATTCGGCGCCCTGAGCCCCATCTCAACGAGCTGTTCGTAGCAAGCGCGCATATTGCGAAATGCATTCTCATAGAAGCCCGCCCAGACATGCAAACCGTGCTCTTCGATCCGCGCGCCCTGTTCCATATTGCGCCCACTCGCGCCTTTGCCCCCAAGCCGCCAGCCGCGCTGATATAATGTGATCTCAAAGCGGTCTTGCCAGTCCGGTTGTTCGGTAATGGCAAATGTCGCCGTGATGGCCCCAACACCGCCCCCAATCACCGCAATCTTCTGCTTCGTCATCGCTTGTTTCTCCGCATTCGCGCTGGCCCCCAATGATTTTCAAACGCGACTACTACAATAATAAAAAAGCGTTTTCTTTTACACGGGAAGGTTGGCACGGTTTAAGGTTATTCAAAGTCTAGTGATGTACCGTGCGTTGAATATCCAGATTCTACCGCGGGTGTCTTCGCCGTTTATAATGCTCATTTTAATCGAGGCTCAAAGGTGTGACGAAATCGTTAGCGATTGCGCTCTTCATGCGCGTTCAGCGATATCCGCCGCGGTTGGAGATTGCCGACCTTCGAACGACCGACGCGGATAACCGTCTAGGCATCTCCGTTGAGTCAGGATGGCCTAGGGAAGTGGGCGATCATCCTCGTCGATGAGGATCCGGTAAGCAGCGCCGTCCGGATCGTCGAATTGGCCAGTGCGCGCCGCCCAGATGAAAGCGACTAGGCCGAGCGCGCCTAGGCCTAGGGCGATCGGGATAAGATAGGCAATGATCTGCATCAGATTGGGTCTCCCCCGAGGCGCGGGCGCAGGGCGTTTAGTGTCACGATCAGTGACGAGGCGGACATCGCAATGGCGGCGATAAGAGGTGTCACATGGCCTGTAATCGCGATGGGAACTGCGATGACATTGTAAAGCGCGGCCAGCCCGAAGTTTTCTACCATTGCTCGGCGGGCGTGCCGGGCAATTCGGAGCGTTCGTGGAATGGCGCTGAGGTCGCCTGTGTATACTGCATCGGAGGCTGATTGGCTGATATCCATCGCGCCTCCAGGGGAGAGCGCCGCGTGGGCGAGCGATAGGGCAGCGGCATCGTTGAGCCCGTCGCCGACCATGAGCACGCGCTTGCCATCGGCCTTCAATGCTTCAAGGCGCGCCGCCTTTTGTTGTGGGGTTGCACAGGCTGTCCAGTGCGAAACGCCGACTTTGTGTGCGAGGGTTTCGACCGCACTCCTCCGATCGCCTGATAGGATCTCGATCGACAGACCACACTGTTGAAGCGCGTCAATGGCTTCACATGCTGCGGCTTGCGGCGCATCCTCAAAGCGAAAGGCAATCGGCTCGGCCGTGCCTGCGCGATACCAGAGAACGGGGCCGGAGTGCTTTAGGTCCGGCGCGTCTTCGACCCAAGCCGCCGAGCCAAGCTTGTGCACCTCGCCGTCGATCGTCGCGCAAAGCCCTCGACCTGCGGTCTCTTCTGTCCCCGCGGCCACCGGACCGGCACCAGCAACTTCGACAAGCGCCGCTGAGAGCGGGTGTCGGCTCGCCCGGGCAAGGCAGGCCGCATCGGCTAAGTATCTGGATGAGGTGGGGTCTGGTAGCCATTTGGGGCTGCCGAGTGTCAGCGTGCCCGTTTTGTCGAACACGAT
>JBCAWP010000232.1:0-4257 GCA_038534535.1 Pseudomonadota bacterium | reverse complement strand
CCTTCTACCAGCTGTTCTGTAATGCCCACGCGGTGTTCAGAGTGTTGCGCAAAAGTTTCGCATATCTCTTAAGTTGTAAGAAAATGGTCGGTCATCTCTTGTAGGGCCAACAAAAACCGAGTTTAAGCCAATTTGGACTTTAGAATGAAGCTCGCGGATCCGAGGGATCGAACATGATACTGAGAATTTTGACCGCCCTTTTGTTTGCGACAGTTCTTTCTGGCGCTCTGGTTGGCGCAGCAAGCGCAGGTACACTGAATTGCTCAGTGGGCTCAGGTGGAAGCGCCACCAACTACTATCTCGGCAACGCAACTGTGACGCAGTGTTATGTCGGTAACGACACTAATACCATAAATGATGCATTCGTTCTATTTAGCGATGCTGGATTTACGAAAGACGGGTGGGTGCTTGCTGACAAAAGCGACGGCGGCGGCAACCAAGAGATCTTTTTCACCGAGCTTACTGTTGGAACCGATCTGAATACCGATCCAGGTACTTGGTCGATCAATAGCCTTCGCGGGCTGGATCACATCGTGATCTCACTAAAAACTGCAAACGGCTTTGGTGCCTTTTTGTTGGACCTTACCGTTGCTGAACCAACATCGGGAACTTGGTTTACCGAAGTGGCGAAAAACGGGAACATCCGCGCGCTATCGCACGCATCAATCTATTATAATGGTGAGCTCGCTCCTATCCCACTCCCCGGCGCTGCTTGGCTGATGCTGACCGGACTGGCGGGTTTCTTCGGCTGGCGCCGGCGCAATCGCAAACAAGCAGCGGCAGCCAGCTAGGCTTCGAACGACCCAGTTGAGAAAGAATAAGGCCCAGGCAATCGCTTGGGCTTTTTCAGTTTTGCGCTCATCGGTCGTTGGACCCGCCAGGCGTACAGTTGACTGCCTGCCTATAGCAGCTCGAGCTGCTTCAGTCAGAGAGCGCGTTTAGGCGTAGACTGGGATCCGCAAACAGGAATCCATCTTTTCGACAGAGCCGCGCCTTCTCGACATAGCGGGCGACGATCTCCGCATTCTTCCAACCGCCGGCCGTCATGATCGCCAGCGTGTCATACCCTGCCACCATGAGATCTTGCGCCGCGCCGACACGCATCGAATGCCCGCTGAGCCGCAGCGACGCATCGTTTAGCCCTGCCCGCCTCGCGGCAGCTTTCACCAATCTGCGGATTGAAGAGGTTTCTAGCTGGCTCTTGCCGGCTTCCAATGTGTGAAGCCCCCGAAAGATTGGCCCAGACTTTACCTTAGAGGCGCTCAGCCAGTCACGAACATGCGCGACAGTGCGATTAGAAAGCGCCGCATGTCGACCGTCGCCGAACGGATCATTCTTGGCCCGGGCGATGTAGGCAGTTTGCGCATCGAGATCCACGTCTGCGACCTGCATCCAACAAAGCTCTGCACTTCGGCAAAGCGTGTCATAGCCTACCGAGATCAATGCGGCGTCGCGCTTACCGGACAGCGTGTCTGGGCAGGCTTGTAAGATCCGGTGGAGAAGCTCAGCCGTCAGGCCCAAGGCTTGCGTTGGACGCCGCCCTTTCTGCCGTTTGGCGCGCCGAAGTGCGAGATAGACATCAGACGTGTCCGTAGGGCTCGGAATGTCCATCATACGGTGAGCGAACTTGATCGCAGACACCCGGCGGCGGATCGTGCTGAACGTGTACGCTTCAATCAATCCGTTCACGTGGTGGGCGACATCCAATGGCTGCGCTGGTAGAAAAGACACGTCCTCTTTGCGGCACCAGATTGCGAAATTTTCGAGGTCTCTCCGATAGTTCCGCATCGTGATATCGGCATAGGCCCCCTCACACCGCAAAAAAATTGCGTCGAGAAGGCTTGCCGGACTGATCGAAACATCTGACTCTAAACACAGCGACTTCATAAGTACTATTTTAGTACTCTAATCTGCCGTTGGTCAATGATCTCTGGAAAACAAATCAGAGCCGCTCGCGGACTACTAGGTATCTCCGCCTCACAGCTTGCGGAAATGGCCGGCGTGACTTGGAAAACTGTACAGCGATTTGAATCGGCAGAAGGAGTTCCGCCGTCGCGATCCGGTACTCTGACAAGAGTGAAGACGGCGCTCGAAGCTCAGGGCATAGAGTTTCTTGGCGACCCTAAACTTTCTCCGGGCGTGCAACTCTCAACCAGAGGCTGATGACAGCGACGACAAATTTAGGACATGTCGAAAGCTGGGTCAGGACTGTCGAGAACTCGTGCTGTAGCTGCGCTCGAAAATCGCGGGACTATCGCTACGCTTCAAGCCGAACCATATCGGACGCCAAAACAGCATTTCAGATAATTAGGTGCTAAAGTGGCATCCATAATTACATTTGTGACCGATGCCCCGACCGCATTGAGGGTAACATCAACGGCCTCTACTTACCTCGATCGCTTCTGGTGGCGTCGGTCTCTCCGAAACAGCGCACAGAACCGATGGTCGGCGCATCCGGTCAAAATATTGTTCGACCACAGGCACTTTGTTCCCAATTTCATTCGGCGTTCCGTGAACGTGAGGAAACCGTCCCGTTTGACCCGTGCGGTCCCCTGAATTGTTGGGGATACACTGGCTCGGATCTTCCGGGTCCGGGCCCCAAGTCGCCATGCCTGTGTTACTCAGACCATAATACTGGCATCCCTTTGAACGATACGAATCACACGTAGACGGATTCTCACGAGGGTCTGGTGGTGCGCAAATATCCGGATTTGACTGGATGCCGACATCTTCTAACCGGTAGATGTACTCCGTCAGTAATGGATAATTCACGATTTCGCAGAGTTCGGGCATTAACGCCATTTCGGCTACGAACGCTTTTTTCGGCCCATGCGTAACGCTCATATACCAACCGCCGGGCCCTACGCCCGGTCCGTCAATATAGCCATGGGGATCTCTTTGGGTCCGACGGCCACCATTGCTGGAATCGTAAAGGCCCGTCGCTCCATCAAACTGCTGGTTCCCAAGAATTTCTCCCCAGTAGCGACCGAGGTCAAAAGTGTTGAATTCAGGCGCGCCGTCTCCATAAACGGGCCCATAAACACCTGGATTGACCTGCTCCAATTCCGCTGGTCCGCGAGTGTCAATTTCCAGATTGGTTTGGGCGATCGACTTTATCGAATTGCCATACACCGGATCCTTCGCCAACGCGGCAAACAGCGCCGCCGCTGGGAGTCGGCCATGCCACTGGCCTGCACCACTTCCAAAATATCTTTGTTGTTCGTGCTCAGCAGTGAACACACCGTAATAAATATCTTTTCCATAGGTGAGCATCGAAGCCAGCGCGGGCAAAGCGTCTTCGAGATAGGTGAGGGATGACATCAAGCCGAACAAATCCGCGTGCCACAAGGTCGCTACGGTTGCGGCGTAATCGTCAATCACCAAATCAGCACGGAACGCGCGGCCGCCTTCGCTGGAGCCAAAACCACTCGCATCGGCGTCCCAAAGACTCAGCGTTTCAATAGAGTATGACCAACGCGTACGGATTCTTTCCACGCGCTCAGCGGTTGCTCGATCGACATAGTCGAGGCTTGGCAGGCGTGTAAAATCGAAGTCATCAAGCGTAAGGAGCTCTTTCTCCACATTCGACACACTCGGACGCAGGGTTCTTGAGCCGGCGTCCAATGGCACTTCATTTAGTACCGTCACAATATTGTACGCATCGACGCAGGAGCCTACGATCGAACGCGTGCCGCATGCTCCAAAACTCTGCTCATCACGTTCGATCACCGCAACCAACGATGTGGATTCTTCGAAATCTAGAGGCAATTCGCCGAGTATGTTTTCGCTGGCGACTTGGCGTCCATAATCCTGGCTGAGTAAGCCATTGCCCTCGACCGTCGGATTCTCATCCACGCTGAGCGCACCGCTATCACGTCCAGCAACCGAAATCAGAGTCACGCTGCCCTCGCCCGCCGCGGGCGCAACCCAATAGTCACCGTTGGCGAAAGTCCCGCAAGCGGCGGGTTGGTCATTTGACTCGAAAGCCCAGTCGAAGAAGACAGATCTGTTCTCGGACGTTTCGCCGACGACCTCGATAGTGATCGAAGTGCCGAGGCATGGCGCTGTGGCATCTGTTGATCCACAGTCGCAGTCTGCATTGGCGAAACCAGCCATAAATAGGCTGGAGCATAGCGCTGCAAGACCTCGAACAACGCTTAATCGATGATCCATAAACTCCTCCAAATGGTTAGTCAGACATTATTCGAGTATTCGGCTATCGCAACCTGAACTCATCACCTGTCTTTGTAACGTTTC
>JBCAWP010000231.1:0-4262 GCA_038534535.1 Pseudomonadota bacterium | reverse complement strand
GTGGCCTCGCCAATAAGGTGAAGGTCGATATCCGGCTGATCGATTCTGAGCAATTTGACGATGGTTCGACGCCGCTCGAAGCCCTTGAAGGGGTCCATGGCATTATCTTGCCGGGCGGATTCGGAGAGCGCGGCGCCCATGGCAAAATGCGTGCGGCGCGGTTCGCCCGGAACCGTAAGGTGCCGTGCTTTGGCATTTGTTACGGCATGCAATTGTCGGTCGTTGAGGCCGCGCGGACGCTCGCGGGCATCGAAGAGGCCTCGACAACGGAGTTTGGCCCTAGCTCTGAACCTCTCGTCGGCCTCATGTCGGAATGGACGAAGGGTAATGAGAAGATCACGCGCACAGAGACCTCTGACAAGGGCGGTACGATGCGCCTTGGCGCCTATCCGGCCATTCTGAAGGATGGCAGCCTCGTCCAGACGATTTATGGTGAGCGCGAGATTTCTGAGCGTCACCGCCACAGATACGAAGTGAATGCTGGTTACATCGACCGACTCAAGGACGTTGGTGTGATCTTCTCCGGCCTCTCACCCGATGGGCATTTGCCGGAGATCTTTGAGCTTGAAGACCATCCCTGGTTCATCGGGGTCCAGTTCCATCCCGAGCTGAAGTCGCGCCCGTTCGAACCCCATCCGCTTTTTGCGAGCTTCATCGAAGCGGCAAAAGTTCAGTCGCGGCTCGTCTGACGGCTTGCATTCGGCGGGTCACCCCGTTATGTCACGCGCTTTGGATTTACCGGGACGCCCATAAGCGCCCCACCTTAGGTTTTGGAAGAGACGTTATGGCAGTCCCCAAGAGTAAAATCACAAAGTCCCGCCGCGGTATGCGCCGGTCCCATGACCGCCTGAAAATGGGGACTTACATCGAAGATGCAGACAGCGGCGAGCTTCGCCGGCCGCACCACATAGATCTGAAGACGGGCGTCTATCGCGGTCGCCAAGTCCTTGAACCAAAGGATGATCTCTAGGGGTTGATCCGACACGAAATTTGACAAACGCCCTCGACCCGTCGGGGGCGTTTTCGTATCCAGCGCAAAAGTCTCAAAGGGAACGGATGCATGAGTGAGATTATTGACGTTTTCGCCCGGGAGATCCTGGACAGCCGCGGCAACCCAACCGTGGAAGCGGAAGTCACCTTGTCGGACGGGTCGGTGGGCCGGGCAGCTGTCCCCTCAGGCGCATCGACCGGGGCCTATGAGGCCCATGAACTTCGCGACGGCGATGAGCGCTATGGCGGTAAGGGGGTCCTCAAGGCCGTCGATGCGGTCAACGGTGAAATCAATAATGAACTCGTCGGTCTCGACGCCACAGAGCAACGTTTGATCGACGAGCTGTTGATCGAGATTGATGGGACAGAAAACAAGTCCCGCCTTGGCGCCAATGCACTGCTCGGCGTTTCCCTAGCGGTCGCCAAAGCCGCCGCTGAGACGAGTTCTCTCCCACTCTTTCGCTATGTCGGTGGGTCGAATGCCCGCATCCTGCCATGCCCGATGATGAACATCATCAATGGCGGCGAGCATGCGGATAATCCGATCGATATTCAGGAATTCATGATCATGCCGGTGAACGCGGAGACGTTCGCCGAGGGGCTCCGCATGGGTGCTGAGGTTTTCCATGCCCTTAAGAAAGGTCTCTCGAGTGCAGGGCACAACACGAATGTGGGCGATGAGGGCGGTTTTGCCCCGAACCTCCAATCAACTGACGAGGCGATTGGCTTCATCATGAAAGCTATCGAAGGCGCTGGCTACACACCGGGCGACGATATCGCGCTCGCCCTCGATGCGGCCTCGACCGAGTTCTACAAGGACAGCGCCTATGTCCTCGCCGGTGAGGACAAGACCCTCGATTCCGGCGGAATGGCGGCCTATCTCGCTGATCTTGTTGAACGCTACCCCATCCTCTCCATCGAAGACGGAATGGCCGAGGATGACTGGGAGGGCTGGGTCGCGCTCACCGAAACCGTCGGCGGCAAGTGTCAACTCGTCGGCGACGACCTCTTCGTCACCAACCCCGCGCGCCTCGCCATGGGCCTCGAGCGCGGCGCGGCGAACTCCATCCTCGTCAAAGTCAATCAGATCGGCACGCTGTCGGAAACACTGGATGCCGTCGATTTGGCGCACCGCCACAGCTACACAGCCGTCATGTCCCACCGGTCTGGTGAAACTGAAGACACCACGATTGCCGACCTTGCGGTCGCGACCAATTGCGGACAGATCAAAACCGGCTCGCTCTCCCGGTCCGATCGGCTCGCGAAGTACAATCAGCTCCTTCGGATCGAGGAAGAACTTGGCGTCCAGGCAGTTTATGCAGGCCGGGACTTTATCAACGCCGGCTAGGTCACCCGCGATGCTCTACCCCCTCCACTGGACCCTGTCGCTTCTGGCAACCGTACTACGCCTCGGCGCGGGTGGCGCACCGGGGCGCCCAAAGACCGCCGACGGCCAGGACCTGCCGGTGCTCTATGAGTTTGAGAGTTGCCCCCATTGCCGGATCACGCGGGAGGCTGTCAGCGCAGCCGGGCGCTCGGTGCTTGTTATGCCATGCCCAAAGGGCGGAGAGCGGTTCCGACCTGATGTGACGGAGAAGGGCGGCAAGGCGCAGTTTCCATTCCTATGGGACACGGCGGCCGGGGAAGGCGCCTATGAGAGCCGATCGCTCGCCCGCGAGGTGTTGTCGAATGCGTCGACCGGCCGGCCAATTGTCCACTGGTTGCCGGTCGTCAATGGTATTCTGTCATCATACGCCTCGCTCGCCCGCGGCATGGCGGGTACTTTCCCACAAGCCTCAAAGTCCCCCGCGAAGCCGCTTATCTATCAAGGCGCAGAGCGCAGCCCCGCTGGACGCCTGGTGAAAGAACGGCTCTGTGCCCTTGAGCTTCCTTATATATGGCAACCGTCCCCCAGCGGCCCGACTCTAGAAGACCCGAACACCGGCGAGACCCTGTCGGGCGGGGCTACTATCCGCGCCTATCTTCGGGCAACTTATGCCGTCTAGCTAAGTATTTATTTACCCAAAAGCGGTGTCTGTTGGGCATGGCTCAATCTAGTCCTGCGACCGGCAAGCTCGCCGCCCTGTCACTATCTGCCCTGATCCTCTACTTCGCGGTGCACACATTTGCGGGCGAACAGGGGCTCGGGAACTGGTCGGACATGCAGCGCGAAGTCGCAGACCTCGAAGCCGAGCTTGAAGCCGTCCAGGCCGAGATTGCGGCACTGGAACGTGACATTGCCCGCCTCACGCCCGGATCGATCGATCGAGATTTCGTCGAATCCCTTGCCCGCGAGAAACTAGCTTTCGTCCATCCGGACGAAATCATCCTGAAAAACTAGGTCACAAAAACGTGCGGAAGCCCTGCATTCTCGCATAAATGGAATGACTGGACGCGCGCTCCGGCATAGCGCAAATAGGGGCTAAACCCTGCGCTAATTCAGGAAATTCCATGGCGGGCACCACGAAATCTACAAAGAAAAAGTCGGGCGCGGCGAAAGCCGGCAAGGCTGATCTCCTCCAGTATTATCGAGACATGTTGCTGATCCGGCGGTTCGAGGAAAAAGCCGGCCAGCTCTACGGCATGGGGAAGATTGCTGGCTTCTGCCACCTCTATATCGGTCAGGAAGCGGTCGTCACGGGCGTTCAAGCGGCCCTTAAAGACGGTGACCAGGTGATCACGGGCTATCGCGACCACGGTCATATGCTCGCCTGCGGCATGGAGCCGAACGGTGTCATGGCCGAGTTGACCGGACGGGCGGGGGGGTATTCCCGTGGGAAGGGCGGCTCTATGCACATGTTTAGCCGCGAAAAGAACTTTTTTGGCGGCCACGGCATTGTCGGCGCCCAGGTGCCGATTGGTACGGGGCTCGCATTTGCCAATAAATATCAGGGCAAGGACAATGTCTCGGTCGCTTACTTTGGCGATGGGGCAGCGAACCAGGGCCAAGTCTATGAGGCCTTTAACATGGCCTCGCTCTGGGACCTTCCCGTCGTTTATGTGATCGAGAACAACCAATATGCCATGGGGACGAGCGTTGCCCGCGCATCGGCCGAAACCGAACTCTTCAAGCGGGGCATCTCATTCGAGATCGAGGGCGAAGAAGTTGATGGGATGGACGTTGTGACCGTGCGTGAAGCGGCGAAGAAAGCCGTTGCCTATGCCCGGTCTGGCAAGGGGCCCTACATTCTTGAAATGAAGACATATCGCTATCGCGGCCACTCCATGTCGGACCCGGCAAAATACCGCAAACGCGAAGAAGTCGATGATGT
>JBCAWP010000230.1:0-4268 GCA_038534535.1 Pseudomonadota bacterium | reverse complement strand
CAATTTTGCATTTTCCGATCGCTGATCGATAACCGTTCGATCGCATTGCCGCGGACAAGGCAGGAGTGTTGTGCCAGGTTTCTGTTACCGAGCCGCTGAGGCGGCCGCCGGCACCAGCCACTGGGGCTGTTGTCCTGACAAAAGGACTTTCGAGATTGACCCATCACCAAGCGAACAAGGGAGCATTTGCAAACGCGACTGACATTGATAAGCCTGATCGGTGGGCGATTGACCGCGCTGTGGCCGAATGGCACGCGGCCCGTGCACGTCTCGCGGATCCCGACACGCCGACCTCAGACGCTGAACTCGCCACATTGTTGGGTGCCGAACAGGGGGCAGTCAGGAAAATCGTCTTGGCTCCAGCGCTGACACTTGAAGGACTGATGTCCAAATTCGCGCTGCTGACATCCGAACTTGCCGACACAAAGGTTCCCGCATCGGTTCGGCTTCTCGTGGCGAGCATTCAGACTGATGCCGAACGCTTGATGGATGAGATTTAGCCCGGAGCTCAGTTGCGTGTTGAAGAAGGCCGGCAGCTAGCTCGCCTTCTTCAATTTGGCACTTGTCCCCCCGACGATTTCCAACACAGCGCGTCCGCTCAAAGTTTGATGCGTGAGCAGGGCATCCGTCAACGCGTCCAGCGCATCCCGGTTTTCAGAAAGGAGTTCGCGTGCCTGATCGAAGGCTGATTGAAGGCACCGGTCCACCTGTCTCCTGAGATCCTTGTCGTTTGCCAATTGCGCACGCAGGCGCGCTGAGCCCTTAGCGCCAAGATAAACAAGACTATTGCCAAGCCCCAAACTTGTTTCAAGGTCCAGAGCACGAAGGGTTGCTTGATGAAGATCTGACCCGTGAACTCCACCGCCACCGTCGCCAAATTCACCGAAAACGATCTGCTCAGCCGCCAGTCCAGCAAGATCGATCACCAGGTGGTTTTCGTGCTTCTGCCGGGTCAAGAATCGTGGCCGCTTTTGTCTTGTTTCTAGTGCGCCAAGAGCAAAGAGCCGTCGTTCGGGCGAGATCTCAGACTGAATTGATAGTTTCACGATGTCCCCTTCGCCGACCAAGAGATGCAAAAGAGCATGGCCTGCTTCATGCACGGCAAGCCGGCGCAAATCATCCGGATGCAGCGGGATACGTTTGGGCAGACACTCGGCAAGATCGCTGATCTTCAGGCTCCGGTCTTCCTTCCGTGCGGTGCGTCTGGCATCGCGGACGAGCTTTTCGATGTCGGCACCGGAATAGGCCTCGAGCCGAGCAGCCAGTTTTTGAAGTCTTTCTCCGGCGAGATCCTCTCGAAGATGCCAACGCAAAATCTGTTCCCGTGCCATGCAATCAGGCAGCGGAATCGAGATCGTCTTTTCGAGACGCCCGGGGCGCAGGAATGCCGGATCAATGAGGTGGGGCTGATTTGTCAGCCCAACGACAACAACCCCTTCACGGCTTTGAACTCCGTCGAGGCACTCAAGGAGCCCGTTGATTTTTTCAATGAAATATTGAGTGTTGTCGCCAGATGCTGTTGCGCGATTGCCTGCAGAATCGAATTCATCAATCAGCAGGATGCAAGGCGCTTGCTTCCTTGCTTCGGCAAAAGATGCTCTCATGAATTTCAATAAGTCCCCGAGGTGACCGGCAGCTTGCCATTGCGCAAGTGACGTCGCGATAAGCTCGACACCACACGAGTTTGCGAGAGCTTTTGCAAAAGTTGTTTTTCCCGTGCCCGGCGGCCCGGCAACCAGAATGCCTCGGTCAACTTCAGACCAAGACAAGCCTCCTGATTGCCAGGCCTTCAGATCATTAGCGAGATCAAGACCCCAACGTCCGGCATCTCCTAGCCCTGGAAGCGTCTCCAGTGTGACCTTGGAAACGGTCTTGGTCGGGGTCTTTGTCTTCTCGAGGACTTTACGCCAGGATTTACCCCGTGTTGCAGCCAGGAGAACGTCATTCAAATCATGTGTTGCCAATTCGCGGGCTTCTGCATCGGCTAACTTTGATCCCAGGCAGTACCTGAAAGCAGCCTTGAGAAGTCGAGGTGAGGGGGGCTCCAGCGTGACGATGATATCAGCCACCGTCAAAAAAAGTTCTGGCAGATCCTCTTGGTCCTCTGCAATGGCGATAACCCAGTGTTGGTGCTTGAGCGCATAGTGAAGCTCAGTTTCAATGTTAGCCTGGTAGTGCTTCCGCTTAGATGTGGCGCTTTCGCAGTCGATACAGGTGACCTGCTGGCCTTCTGGGCTCTTAAGATTTTCCAGCCAGCCAGGTACAACCAGTGTAGCAGTCGCAATCTGAAGCTCGTTTTCAAGCGACCGGTTGCCGACAACGCCGACAACAGAAGGTTCAGAGCTTCTGACACAGGCATGGTGGCGCAAGGCCTTTCTGATGAGACCCTGGGCGATAAACTCATGGAATGTCATTCGATTCTTTTGAAAGCTCTGGCGGGAGGACGAAGTCATGGCTTTTTCCTTTTTTTAGAAACGGTTGCCATACGCACGCAATGTTTTGGTGGCCGGTAGGCGAGGCAAAGGGCGGACGTTGCCGTCGGCAAAGTGACCGGCGGCCAAAGAGTTGGAAGTGGATTAGCGCGCCCTGCTGCCAGTTCAGCAGCTAAAGCCGGGGCGCGGCGGCTGGAACTACCGCATCAGCGGACTTGCCGCATCTGACGTCCCTGTCGTCGCGGTGGCAGAACGGAAAGACACTCGACCAGCTTTGGCTTTTCTTTTGCCCCGGGAAGCGCGTGTGAACTGATTGATTGATCATTTGGATGAGCAGATAGAGTATCATTCGCCGACACCTTCTTGGTGCCCGGCGTAGGATTGCCCGCCACAACCCCGATAGCATTCATCAGGCGTGGAGTGATCCGCTCAGCAATGCCCCTCGACATGTGCCGGGACATGGCTTCTACAGTGGCAGCGACGGGAATGCCAAAATACGCATCTACTGTTTCCCGGGTCACCGTCCTCCGCGCGATGATACCCGATCGGCCGTACCAATCGATCAAAACCTTCTTCACCTCGCCGACAGGAAAACCCCTGGAGAGCATCAAATTCTTAAGCATCAAACCGGCTGCACACAGGTCCTTTCGTGCATCTCGTGCGGCCTGGCCTCCCTGTGCTCCGCCGCCTCGCTTCACGCTGACCACGTGCAGATCGCCTGTTTCAAAGTCGAATGCCAGAACATCGATGATGACCCGTTTTCCACGCACATCTGCTGCGGGCAAGTTCAGCTGATCCAGTTTCTCCGGTTGATTGGCTTCCACAAGTGAGAGCGCTTCTTTCGACACAATGACCGACACCTGAGTGGCGACATCAAAACGCTCACCCTGAACAGCAAAAGCATGTGCAACGCCATCCTCGATCAGAAGACCATGTCGTTTGCTAAGACTGTCGAGCGGTCCGCGCAATTGGGTGAGGGCATCACCCAAGAGCTCGTCGGGTGAATAGGATTTCTCAAAGCTCTCATCGAGTGCTGCTTCGACAGCATCGAAGAGCTCGGTGGGAAGAGGTTGGAATTGGGTCTCGGTACCCCGTGTGGAGGAAGAGAGAAGTTGCAAATTCGTAGTCATGCCTGGTTCCTTTTTGTTGACAAGCGTCAGAGTTAATGCATCGATGACGCATAAGCGCGTCGAAAGTGCATGAGTTGGAAGATAGACATTTAGCGCATGAGTGCAACAAAAACGCATGATCAAGGTTAATCAATGATAAATGCACGACAGTGCAGGGCGGCCAGGGCCTGGCTCTCTTGGTCCCAGGATGAGCTTGCAAAAGAGTCGATGGTATCAAAGCGGGCGATCGCGAATTTTGAAAGCGAGAATACGGTTCCTCAGGACCGGACATTGCGGGATCTGCAGCGAGCCTTTGAAGACGCCGGCCTGAGTTTCATCATGGATGGAATGCGTGGAATTGGCGTGCAGGAGATGCAATCTGACGAGGTTTTGGATCTCAAAGCCTTGCCGGAGACGTGATCCAAAGTGCCTGCGCATTGCGGGCAACCCGTCTAAACTCAGTTTAAGTTACGCTTTTTCGATTCAAGACCCGAAGTTTGCGATTCAGAGCGCCATCTTATGATCGAAGCTCTGGGTTCCTGACTTGTATATTTGGATACCGAGCGTCACCGCGTGTCTCAAACGACACCCGTGTCCTTGGTGAGGGTGTGACACGTTGATTCGCAACGGCGTTGCTGGAGGACACGATATGCTCTGGCTCCGCGTGACACCTTGAATCGATGGGCCAGACCTGAACGGCATTTGACATCGAAAGAAACCCGCTGGA
>JBCAWP010000229.1:0-4273 GCA_038534535.1 Pseudomonadota bacterium | reverse complement strand
TGACGAGACTATGTGCCGTCAGCGCTCCCGAAAGCGGCGTGATTTCGGCCGGGAAAGCCGAGTTTCTCGTCGGCGGCACCCTTACAGTGTCCAGCAGCCAACCCGTCGGCGTCTATACGGGCACATATACGGTGACCGTCGAGTACCAATAGGCCGCACTAGGTTGCCGGCACTCTCTAGCAATTGTGACATCTCAGAAAATTTAACACGCCAAGCATACCCGATTGGAGGATTTCCGTGTCATAGCGGGCGCATGACCAAGCCAAACGGACGCGCGCGCACGCCGAGACGGTTTAATCTCGCCCTCCAGGGCGGCGGCTCCCATGGCGCGTTCACCTGGGGAGTGCTGGATCGTATCCTAGAGGATCCCACGCTCGAAATTGACTCGGTGACGGGCGCCAGCGCGGGCGCCATGAACGCGGTCGTGCTCGCCGAAGGTATGACCAAGGGCGGGCGCGAGGTTGCTCGGGAAAAGCTGGCGCGGTTTTGGAAACGTATCGGGCAAGCTGCCCGCCATAGCCCCATCCAACGCAGCCCTATTAGCCGCTGGCTCGGGTCGTGGAGCCTCGATGCGTCCCCCGCCTATGTCATGTTCGACCTGATGACCCGGGTCGCGAGCCCCTATGATCTCAATCCAACCGATATCAATCCGCTTCGCGATATCATTGCCGAACTCATCGACTTTGATGCTGTGCGCGCCTGCAGTGAGCTTGGGGTGCATATCTCGGCGACGAATGTCGAAAATGGGCGCGTTGCGGTCTTCGACCAATCCGAACTGACCGTGGACCATGTTATGGCATCGGCCTGTTTGCCGTTCATTTACAAGGCTGTCGAGATTGATGGCGTGCCTTACTGGGATGGCGGCTATATGGGGAACCCGCCCATCTTTCCGCTTTTCGACCACTCCAATAGCGACGACGTGCTGATCGTACAGATCAATCCAGTTTACCGGAATGGAGCGCCGACGCGGGCGCGTGATATTCTGAACCGAATCAACGAGATCACCTTCAATGCCTCCCTTATGCGCGAATTGCGCGCGATCGATTTCGTCACACGCCTCCTCGATGCAGGCCGCCTGGATGGCACAGGCTATCGCCGCGTCTTGGTTCACATGATTAGTGAGGATGTCGCGATGGCAGAGCTCGGGGCCTCCTCGAAACTCAATGCCGAACCCGCCTTCCTTGACCATTTGTTCCAACTCGGGCGCGATGCCGCCGATGATTGGATCACGAAGAACCAAGCAAGTCTCGGTAAGCGTTCGACCCTAGACCTCCGGAAATTCTTCCAAGGCGGCGAAGATCCCCTGGGTACAGAGCGGATCTCAAGACCATCGCATTATCAAATGCGCTCCAAATAGCACCGTGCTCGAGGTGTGCCCTCGCTAAAAAGTGACTATTGCCCGCAAGAGTTTGGTGACTATTTCTTAAGAAGCTCGGGCATGGGCGAGAGGGAATTCATGAGTTCACCGTTGACACGGGCGGATTTGCGCGCCGCGATCCCAGATCACTGTTTTCAGCGGTCGGCCGGCCGTTCGCTTGCCTACCTTGTTTTCGATTATGGGCTGATCGCCCTGCTCTATGGCGCCCTCTTTGTCGCGCCCCATTGGACGCTCAATATACCGATCATTTTTCTGATCGGCACATTATTATGGGCAACCTTTGTGCTCGGCCATGAGGCAGGTCATGGCTCTTTTTCCAAAAGCACACCGCTCAACACGGCAGTCGGGCTTGTGACACACAGCCTCATCCTTGTGCCCTATCGCCCCTGGCAGCGCAGCCACGCCTTGCACCATGCCCATACCGGCCACCTGAAGAAGGAAGAGGTTTTCCGCGCCGTGAAGCGCCACCAGGACACGCTCGTCCATAAGCTGATCTTCCGTACGCCCCTCTTTCTCCTGTTTGGTTGGCCGATGTATCTCCTTGGGTTTCGCAACCCACGGGACTTTCACCCGGTGAAAGCGAGCCATTTTACGACTGTGAGCGATCTCTTCGCCCGGCCGATCGCTGTGTCTTACTGGGCCAGCCTTGGGCTCGTCGCAGCCGTTCTGGCTGCCTATGTATGGGTCTGGATTGCCTTCGGCTTTGCGACGTTTGCGACCTATATTCTTGGTCCTTATCTCGTGTTTGCCGCCTGGCTGACCTTCGTCACCTATATGCAGCATGTCTCACCAGAGGTTCCGGTCTATGACGGCGATGACTGGACGGGCCTCAAAGGAGCGCTGGCGACCGTCGACCGGGACTATTTCCCATTCAATTGGCTGACACACCGCATTGGCGATCAGCACGTCGTGCACCACCTTTTTCCAATGATCCCGCACTACCACGCCGTCGAAGCGACGAAAGCGATCAAACCGCTTCTGGGCGCACAGTATCTCTCTTCGCCCCGCTCTGTGTTCGTTGATTTCTATCGCACGCTTTTGCAGTGCCATTTTGTCGAGCCTGGCCCGTCAGGCGCCTGGACCTATCGCTCCGCAAACCCATCCGCACCGAACTATTCGGCGACCGCCGCATCCAAAGCGAGAGATACCGTGGCAGCGGAGTGATGGATCGCAAGCATCGCCCGACAATGCTCCAACGCACGGTCATGGCGGCGACCGGGCTGATCGCCCTAGCCATTGCCTATGGTGGATTGGTCAATCCCAACGGACTGCTTGAGGGGATGCAGCTCACCGCCTCGGGCCCCGCAGGTTTAAACGAGATCCGCGGCCAATATGGCGGTTTCTTTCTGTTGACGGCCCTCTTCGCCGGTTTTGGCGCAGCGGGCTATATTCGCCCGACCAGCGTGCTGGCTTATCTAATCGTCCTTTATGGCGGGGTCTTTCTCGGCCGCGCCATCCATTTGTTATTGGGTGGATTTGACGAGCTTGCCACCTATCCGCCCGCCATGCAGGCGATCCACCTTGTAGATCTCACGGGTCTGGTGCTGAGCGTCGCCGCGATCAGACAGGGCGACCGGGATTAGAAGACGCGCGGCCGATCGTTCTTCTCGACATGTAGTCCGCATTCGGACTTGTCCTGACCCATCCAGCGCCCGGACCTGATATCGTTCGGATCAGCCGCAGGAGAGGTGCATGGCCAGCACCCAATCGAAGGATAGCCCTGGGCCACAAGCGGGTGGCGCGGCAACATGCGGTGCTCGAAGAACAGACCGACATCATCCTGGGTCCAGCTGGCGAGCGGATTGATCTTGAATCGGCCACTGGCGTGCTCAAACACAGGTAAGGACATGCGGGCGCCGCCGTGAAAACGCTTCCGGCCGGTGATCCAGGCTGAATATCCTTCAAGGGCCGGCTCAAGCGGGCGAACCTTGCGCAGGGCGCAGCACGCATCGGTGTCGGTCTTCCAGAGAGTGTTCTTCGGATCGACGGACTGACGATCCTCTTCGTCCGGAAAATGCGTTTGCACATTGGTGAGCCCAAGGCGGTCAATCAGCTCCTCGCGATAGTCCAGCGTCTGCGGGAAATGCATGCCGGTGTCGAGGAACACGATAGGAAGGCCCGGATCGACGTCGGCGATGAGCGCCAACATCACAGCACTTTCCGCGCCGAATGACGAGACATAGGTCATCTCACCCGGCCATTCACGAAAGATGGACGCGCGCAGGATTGTCTGGGCAGACGCGTCCCGAAGCTCGGCATTCATCCGTTCAAGGCGCGCCTCGATCGATTCATCCGTACGATCGATCGCAATACTGGAATCATAGGGCATCATTTGCCTCCTCCGTGGCGGCGCTGAAAGATTGGCGCCGCACCACGAGCGTCAGATTGATAATAGTGACGAAACTCGGACAAGGCGTGCGCAAAGCCGACTTCGTCGGTGTTGGCCAATTCAAGGGCGTCAAAGCCGGATCGCACCATGAAAAGCACCTGGTCACGCAAGACATCGCCAATGGCCCGCAGTTCTCCATCATATCCAAGCCGGCGGCGGAGGAGCTGAGCTTGCGAATATCCGCGGCCATCTGCGAATTTGGGGAATGTGACCTCGATCAAGCCGATCCGGGCCAGATCCTCGGATAATTCGTGCGGGTCATCATGGGGCTCAAGGCGCACACCGACCTTCGTATTACGCTGTCCGAGGAGATCCCGCTCAGCCTTGAAGCGCGCCAGCGTCACCGTCACACAGCCCGATGTTGGCACGGCTGTGTCGTCGGAAATGAAGGACCAAGCGTCCTCCCCAACGCGCTCACCATTTTTAATCAGCGGCATAGAGCGCCTCCTTGAAAGGATCGGTCCCGAGACGTTCAACAGCATCGATAAATCGTTCGTCCTTACTCG
>JBCAWP010000228.1:0-4291 GCA_038534535.1 Pseudomonadota bacterium | reverse complement strand
TCGATCTCTCGACCCATCTCGGACGCGGGGCGATTGGCGGTGCGGCGCAGTATCCCCACACAGGCGGATCTCGCGGCGGCGTCGATCAATCGGTTCGAACCCTCGCAGACCTCGTCGCGCGCCGAACTGTCTTCCGGGGCACGCGGGCCACGGCGGCACGGCGCGGGACAATTATGGAGCAGTCCGTTCGCTTTGACGTCGCCATTGACGCACCGACGAGAAAGCCGCTGCCCGACCTCGTTTTCTCCGTATACGTTCCGTAGCCGGACGACAATTCTCACGAGCTTGTGACAGCTCGATTAACGAATAACCAACCCCGTTGTGGCTGTTTGGTCAAAACGAGTGCCAATAGATTGGCCAGAGTAGAAGTGGAATGGGTTTGGTGCGGGTAACGAGTTTCTTAAGCGCTCTCGGGTGTATTGCCTTGCTTGGGCCTCTGGCGAATGCGGACGTGGTTGATAATCCGCGTTTCGACATTGAGGGGCTCGTCATCGTTTGGGGCGCAAACGACCAGAACAACGCGCCCGTCGTCGCTGACTTCGTGATCGATGATGGAGCCGGTGCAGCCGATACGGACTTGATCGCAGATGATGCGTTTACCGTCGTTACGGGCACGCTCGTTGCGACACGGGACGCTGTTGCGACCTCCGACACGGTTCGTGGCATTCCCTTCGTGATTGAAGACACGGCCAGCGGGACGATTAATACGGACACGAACAGTGACGGCTTTGTCGCGGCCGACGATGCCTTTTCCCCGTTTGGCCTCCTTGACCCGTCCGATGCGCGTGTGGACGCAACCCAAACGCTCACCAGCTTCTACGTGGCCTCGAACACGCCGTTCGCCATCAATGCCGAGGCGCGGCTTGCAAGTTTTGGCGACCTCGTCCTCCTCTCCAACATCACATGGGACATGGCGGTCACTCTGAGCGGCGACGACGGCGTCGCCTTTGGGTCGGCGGCACAATTTCCCCATTCGGCCGGTGCCGATGGCGGCGTCGCGACCTTCGCCAATTTGATCCCACTCGCGTTCGGCCAGACGGTCTTCACCGGCAATCAGGCCACGGCGGCCCAGAGCGGCTCAATCGCAGACCAGTCGGTCCGGTTTGATATCTCTTATGCCATCGGCGCAGGCGCGCTGACCGGGTATGATCTTTCCCTCGGAACCTTCGATTTCGAGATCGAGGTCACCTATACCGTGTTCGTGCCCTGACGCGTTTGAAATCGGCGTAATCCCTAACGGTTCGGAACCATTCATTAACCATTCGCACGCTTTATTCTCGGTAACAGAGAAGGACGAGTGCCCATGCGTATGAAGATGTTCGCCGCCGACAATTTCGATGCTGCCCGCGCCCTGGTGCTAGCCGAAATGGGTGAGAGTGCGGTCATCTTGTCAGAGCGCGAAGTGGACGGTGGCGTCGAGGTTCGTGCGGCGACGGATGGGCCCTTGCGCGGCGGGGCGGACAAGCCGCTTTTCTTGCGCGGTGGCGACGGCGTCGATACCGAAATCCAGACCGTTCTCTCCTACCGGGTTCGCGATGCATTGACCTGGCACGGCGCACCTCGTCGCTTCATTGACCGCCTAGCCCACGCCGCCGATACGGCGCTCACAGAACCTGTTGATGCGATTGCGTCCGGGCTCGGATCATTGGTCACCTGCGATCCACTGCCCACGCGGCCAGATCGCGACATTCTTCTTGTTGGACCGCCCGGACATGGCCGTACGGCAACGGCGGCAAAACTGACGCGCCGCGCCGCCATGGCGAAGACTGAAATCCTTCCCGTCGCCGCCGACTTTGATGCGACCGCTGGCGGGCAGCAACTCTCCGCTTATTTGGAGCGCGAGCGCGCCCAGGTACGCATTGCCGCCGATCCGGATGCGCTATTCTCCGTCCTCGACGAAGCCCGGCGCCATGGTGAGCGCTGCGTCATCGATTTGCCGGCCATCGTTCCGTTTGACCGGGAAGATCTCGCGCGCTTGTCGGATCTGCTCGCCGTGATCGACGCGGAACCGATCCTCGTGCTCTCTGCAGAAGGTCACCCCGATGACCAGGCCGAGGCCATGCGGGCCTTCGCGTCGGTGGGCATTCAGCGCGCCATACTGACCAAGCTCGACGTGGCGCGCAGGCGAGGCGGTGCAATATCTGCCTTGTCCGGCGCTAAGGTGGCGATCTCGCACCTCGCCGTGACCCCCTTTATCGGCGGGGGCCTTGTCCCCGCTACCCATTCCCGACTGGCCGCGCTTCTTATGGAAGACGCGCCCGGCGAGGTCGCCCTGAAAGGAGCTGCCTGAGATGAGCTTTACGCTTCGCAAGACCATGGATGCCCCCCACCGTGCCCGCGTGACGCCGGCGTCCATCATCGCTGTTGCCTCCGGTAAGGGCGGCGTCGGTAAGACTTTCATGGCGATCACCCTTGCCAGCGCCTTTGCCAAGGCCGGTAAGCGAACCCTCCTTGTGGATGGTGACCTAGGCCTCGCCAATGTGGACGTTCAATTGGGGATCGCCCCCGAAACGGACCTTGCCGCTGTCATTGCTGGCTGGGTGGAACTCGACGATGCGGTGACACCGGTCGACGGCGGCGCTGGCGGCGGCGGGTTTGACGTGCTGCCGGGCCGGTCAGGCTCCGGCGCGCTGGCGGAACTGCCGACCGAAGAAGTGGCCCGCTTGGCCGCTGGGCTCTCGGCTCTCGCGCTGCAATATGACCAAGTCGTACTCGACCTTGGGGCAGGCATTGAGTCCAACACCATGCGCATGGCCCGCGCGGCCGATAAAGCGGCCATGGTGATCACCGACGAACCCACCTCCATGACGGACGCCTATGCCTTCATCAAAGTGCTGCGGGGGTACGCGCCGAAGGTGGAGCCGGTGACGATCATCAACCAGGCCGAAACACGGGCGGCCGGCCAGCGAACCCATGAGGCGATCGCCCGGGCCTGTGAGACCTTCCTCGGCTTCCGCCCAAGGCTCGCCGGCATCGTGATGCGCGACGACAAAGTGCGCGAAGCGATCCGCCGCCAGAAAACCCTGATCTCGACCGAGCCGACGGCCCAACCGATCCAGGATGCCCTCGCCATTGCCCAAGGCCTGCTCGGCGAGCGCCCAGCGGCCACAAGTGGGAGCGCAGCAGGAATCCAGCCTGCGGCCTAAACCATAAGGGGCAGTCCAACCCCTTCCCAAATGGGTCCATCTCTGTCATCACGCCGGCGTTCCCGAGACGGTCCGGCCTTTCAAGCGTTCGAGTCGCTTCTGGCCGGCGAACGATAGGTGAGACCCCGCATGGCGCGACAAAGAAAGCGCAAGGGCAATCCGGTTCACGGATGGCTCTGCCTCGACAAACCCTTGGAGATGACCTCGACCCAAGCTGTCGGGGTCTTAAAGCGGGTCTACCAGGCCCAGAAGGTCGGCCATGGCGGCACGCTTGACCCATTGGCGACCGGGATCCTGCCGATCGCCTTCGGCAACGCCACCAAGACTGTTGCTTGGGCTATGGATGCCGACAAGACCTATCGTTTCACGGTGAGCTGGGGCGTCTCAACGGCGTCCTATGATGCCGAGGGCGTTGAGATCGCACGGTCCGATGTACGGCCGGAACGCGCGGCAATCGACGCCGCGCTGCCAGAATTCATTGGTGAGATTGCGCAGGTGCCACCGAAATTTTCAGCCATCAAAGTGGATGGTCAGCGTGCCTATGACCTCGCGCGCGAGGGGGAGGATTTTGAGCTTGAGGCCCGGCCCGTCACCGTGCGCGACGCGCAGCTTGTCTCCATCGAGGATGGCGTGTCCGCAACGTTCGAATTCCGGACGGGAAAGGGGTTTTATGTGCGGGCGCTCGCCCGCGATCTCGCCCATGCGCTCGGCACGGAGGGGCATATCACCGCGCTCCGACGCACCCAGGTCGGCGTCTTTGACGAAGCCAATGCTGTCACCATTGCAGAGATTGAGGCGCTGGTTGAGGCTGGCGATACCACGAGGCTCGACGCCTTGCTCGCGCCCATCGAAACCGCCCTCGATGATATCCCACTTGTCGACATCTCAACGGCGGATGCGAGTCAGATCCTGAACGGCCAGGCCGTCGTCCTGCTGCCGCACATTGTGGAGCATTGGCGGGAGAACCGGTCGCCGCGCGCCGATGATGAGCGGCTGGCCGTGGCGATGGCAGGTGACCGCGCCGTCGCGCTCGGCGAGGTGAGGGCCGGGCGGTTCCAGCCTGTGCGCGTTTTTGCTGGTTAGCCCCGTCAAATCTGACACCGATCGAACGGGGCGGCGGCCGACTAAGCGGTCGTGTCTTCGTC
>JBCAWP010000227.1:0-4294 GCA_038534535.1 Pseudomonadota bacterium | reverse complement strand
CGCGGGGGGATATCGCATGTCGGAACCGGCTGGCGATCTGGCGGCGGCGGCAGCGCTCTTGTCCTCAGTTGCAGACGTGCCCGTCCCATCGCGGGCCGTCTTTTTCGGCGAAGTTGCGCTCTCCGGTGCGATACGCCCCGTTGCGCGCATGGAACAACGCCTGAAGGAAGCGGCGCGCCTTGGCTTCGAGCGCGCCTTTGTGCCCGAAGGCAGTCCAACGGCAATTGACGGCTTGACGGTTAATCCGCTGAAGCGCTTGAACGACCTGATAGACCTCCTCGCTCCGGATATCACTTCATGACGGATACGGTGTTCAGCCTATTCAGTTGGTTTGACGCGATCGCTGTTGGCGTCATCCTGCTATCAGCCCTAATGGCGCTTTCCCGAGGCTTCATGCGTGAGCTCGCGACACTCGGCGCTTTTATCGCTGCACTGGCCGCCGCATTCTATGCACGGCTCTACCTGCGTGGGCATTTGGCGAGCGTCCTGCCCGACGCATCGCCCGCTTGGTCGGCCGATGCAATAATCGTCGTTACCGCCTTCCTTATTGTTTACATTCTTGTGCGCTGGCTCGGCAGCCGTCTTTCCCGAAACATTCAGGGCGCCGAAGGCGTAACAATGGTCGACCGTATGGCAGGCTTTATCTTCGGCGCAGCCAGGGGTGTGATTGCCACGGTGTTCTTCGTCCTTCTGCTAAATGTGAGCCTGCCGGAAAATCGAATTCCAGATTGGATTGTCTCGGGCGCTAGCTATCCAACCTTCCAGACAGCGGCGTCATTGTTGAGTGCGGGCGCACCGCGACTAGCAGACGAACTTCAAGACAACCTTCCCGAACCGGGGGAAGAGCGTTAAATCCGGACGAGCCGATTGAGAAAGGGCGTGGATGTCGATGGATTGGGATCATGATGACGACAAACCGCGCGAGGAATGCGGTGTCTTTGGAATATATGGACACCCCGAAGCGTCGATCCTGACAACGCTTGGCCTACACGCCCTGCAGCACCGTGGACAAGAAGCCTGCGGCATCGTCACATTCGACCATCACAACTTTCACGCCGAACGCCACATTGGCCTTGTTGGCGACAGCTTTACGGGCCTCGACCTGCCAGAGCGCCTGCCAGGCCACGCCGCCATCGGCCACAATCGCTATTCCACACAAGGCCGCCTTGTCCCTCGTAACATCCAGCCAATCTTCGCAGACCTGGCAACCGGTGGGTTTGCGATCGCGCACAATGGTAATCTCACCAATGCGCGACAGTTGCGCGCCGACCTGGTCTCAAACGGCGCAATCTTCCAGACCACGATGGACACAGAAGTTGTCCTACAATTGATCGCAAAGAGCGAGCACAAGCCCGTGGTCGACCGGCTGGTTGAGGCCATGTCACAAATCGAGGGCGGCTACGCCCTTGTTGGCCTGACAAACAAAAAACTGATTGGCGCGCGCGACCCAGTAGGTCTTCGCCCCTTGGTACTTGGCCGGCTTGGCGAAGCCTATGTCCTCGCCTCAGAAACCTGCGCCCTAGATCTTATCGGCGCAAAATTTGTCCGGGAAATCGAGAATGGCGAAATCGTCATCATCGACGAAAACGGTATTGAAAGCCTCACACCGTTTCCGCCGCGCCCGGCCCGGCCCTGCGTTTTCGAATATGTCTACTTCTCCCGGCCCGATAGCATTCTCCACGGTCAAAGCGTCTATGAAGTTCGTCGCCGCATGGGTCACCAACTCGCCGCCGAAACCCTCGCGGATGCCGACGTTGTCGTGCCCGTACCAGACAGCGGCGTGCCTGCTGCCATCGGATATGCCGAGCGCGCGGGGCTGCCCTTCCAGCTCGGCATCATTCGCAGCCACTATGTTGGACGGACCTTTATCCAGCCGACACAGTCTAGCCGGCAGACATCGGTGTCCAAAAAACACTCTCCGAACCGCGCCGTACTGGATGGAAAACGCGTCGTTCTGATCGACGATTCAATCGTGCGAGGAAATACGTCAAAGAAGATCGTGCAGATGGTCCGCGACGCTGGGGCAACGGAGATCCATTTCCGGTCTGCCAGCCCTCCAATCCGCTATCCCGATTTCTACGGGATCGATATGCCGTCTAAGGACGAGCTTTTCGCCGCGCGGTTTTCAGTCGAGGAAATGGCAGATGAACTCGGTGTAGAGAGCCTCGGATTTCTGTCCGTAGACGGCCTCTACAAGGCGATTGATGGCCTCCCGCGCAACGCCGACACCCCCGCCCATGCTGACCATTGCTTTACCGGCGATTATCCCACACCGCTAACGGACCATGACAGTGATCGCAGCGCCAAGGAGCAGCAATTATCGCTGCTGCTCGATTGACCGAGATTGCGTCCCCTCCAGGCCCGCGCGTCACACTTGTCACAGGCGCTTCTCGCGGCATCGGCCGCGCCGCGAGCTTGCACCTGGCAGCAGCCGGCCATCATGTGATTGCGGTCGCGCGCTCAAAGCTCGCGCTTGAAAAGCTTGGCGAGGAGATTGCCGCTCTTGGCGCTCAGGCGACCCTCGTTCCGCTCGATTTGAAGGACGGCGACAGCATCAAACGCTTGGGCGCGGCACTCGATACAAAATTTGGACGTCTCGATGGACTGCTCGCAAACGCGGGAATTCTCGGCACACTCGGTCCGCTTGAAACCGTTGGCCCACGGAGCTTTGCCGAGACGATTGAAATCAACCTCAACGCAAATTGGCGCCTGATTGCTGAGCTCGGTCCGCTGCTGAAGAAAAGTCCAGCGCCGCGCGCTGTCTTTATCACGTCGAGCGTCGCCTCAAAGCCGCGTGCCTTTTGGGGCCCCTACCAGGCCTCGAAAGCCGGGCTAGAAGCGCTCGTGCGCGGTTGGGCTGATGAGACAGAAGCGTTGGGATTGAAGGCCAATCTGTTCGACCCAGGCGGCACACGCACCGGGATGCGCGCCGAAGCCATGCCGGGGGAAGATCCAGAGACCCTGCCCACCCCGGAACAGGTCGCGGCGAAACTCATTCCGCTGCTCTTGCCAGAGGAAACGCGGACAGGTGCGCTCATCCGCGCCCGTGACCTCGCTTAGAGTTTAAACGAATTCTAGACCGCTATCGCCGCGAAACTGCCAAACGATCCGAGCCGGCCGATTAATCGACAAAGCCGGGACAGAGAGGATCAAACGTTTCGGCAGTCGCTCATGGCTCACGAAACGCACGCGTGCCCCATAATCGGAATAATCCATCAGGATGCCGTGAATTCGGAACCCATACTTGTCGTGCAAGAGGCATTTCTGCCACGTTGCAATGCGATCGAGCCGCCGATTATTGGCCGGTTTCGGCACCAGCCTCAAATATGTTCGCGCTTGCGGTTGTAGCGCCTGTTCGAGCCGGTTCATATCCAGCTTTGGTCCGCGAGAAAGAATTCCCATCCGAGCTTCTCCTATCCTCACAGAGGTCCAAGACCTCTATGTTGGTGTTCGCCCGAATCCGAATTGCCTATTTTATTTATACTTTTATATATTATGTAGATTTCTCCACGGTTAACTTAACCGAAGAGAGTTAGCTTATGAGAGGCAGGGCGAAAGTATGTTTCGCCCTGCCCCGTTTGGTATCCGATGCCCTAGAGGCGATAGCGGATCTGGTCGGACCAGAAACGCTCAAGCCGAGACACCGTTTTGTTCAGCTGGTTCAGATCGTCATGGCGAACGCTGGCTGTTGGCTCCAGGGCATTCGCTTGCTTGTCGAAAAGGCTGGCCACCCGGTCACGCACTTTCAGACCGCGCGGCGTGAGTGACAGGTGCACCGTCCGCTTGTCGGCCTTGGAGCGAACCTGATTGAGGTAACCGCCTTCTTGAAGCTTTTTCACATTGTAAGACAGGCTCGTGCCGGCAAATGCGCCGCGCGCCCGCAAGGCCGACGCCGGGGTCTCTTCTTCGCCGATTTCGTAGATGAGGAGCGCCTGAACGCCCGTCAGGTTCCGCTCGCCATTGCGCTCGAGATCGTCCTTGACGACATCGTGCAGCCGGCGGTGGGCTTGCTCAAGCAGGGAAAGGGATTTCAGAAAGGAGTCCGCAACCGTTTCGGCCGTCTCCTGCGACGCATTGATATTCATTTCCATCACCACTCAACTTTTGTTGTAGTTTGAGTAGATATACGTGATCAATCCTAATTATTCGCTAATAATAATCTCGTGATGAGAATATTAATAATATTCTATCAATATTTAATTCAAATTCGCGCGGATCGACTGTCAGCCCTCGCCGGATCCGAGGGGCGTGCCGCGCGCGGCCCAGGCGGCCGCTTCGCCCGTTGCGTCGCCAA
>JBCAWP010000226.1:0-4307 GCA_038534535.1 Pseudomonadota bacterium | reverse complement strand
CGCCCGAGGGCGAACCAACGCTGATGCGATTTGACGAGGTCGAAACGCTATTCCACGAATTCGGGCGGCAAAATCAGATTGAGATTATTCGTGATGATCGGCCGAATACTCTCACCGTCGATATTGGATGAGCTACGATAACCGCTCATCCACGCCCCGCCGCGCTTGGACTCGCGCGCGTACATATCCATCATGAACAAGCCGAGGTGTTCGCCGTTTTCGTCCTTGACGTCATAGGACGTCACAACCGGGTTCCAGAGCGGCGTTTCAACTTCTTCGAACGTGATACCAAAGAGTTGGGTCGCCATATCGAATGCGCCTTGGCGAACCGCGTTCAGCTCGAAGTAAGGCGCAAGGGCGGCATCATCGAACGCGTAACGATCCTGGCGGACACGTTCTGCATAGTGCCACCAATCATGGCCGGCAGCGCTAAACGTTTCACCATCTGCTTCGATGAGCGCCTGTATATCTGCCAGCTCCTCGCGGGCACGCTCTAGTCCGGGGCGCCATACCCGCAGAAGAAACTCTTCCGCCGCCTCGGGCGTTTTCGCCATACGAGGTTCGAGTTGATAGTGGGCGTGGGACGGGTAGCCGAGCAATTGAGCCCGCTCTGCCCGTAACTGCGCGATTTTGATCGCCAGCGGCCCATTGTCGTTTTCGCCTTGCGCCGCCCGCAGTCGGTAGGCGTCAAATAGCTGCGCCCGCAATTCCCGATTCGTGGATTGGGTCATGAAGGTCTCGTATGGCGAGCGGTTCAGCCCAACGACCCATTTATCGTCATCGTCGACTTTGATGGCCGCCCTGAAACTATCGCTGAGGCCCGCGAGTTCGGCTTCATCGGTCAGTTCGAGCTTGAAGCCCGTTGTCGCCTTAAGAAGGTTCTGGGCAAAAGCTGTCGTGAGGCCCGATATCTCTTCATTGATCTCGGAAATGCGCGCCTTTGCGTCTGGGTCGAGGGCTGCGCCTGCGCGAACAAAATCGCGATGTGTCAGCTCCAGCAGCCGCGCATCTTGCTCATCGAGTTCAAGCGTATCGCGTTGCTCGTAAACGGTCTTGACGCGGTTAAAGAGGTCCTCGTTCAGGAAAATCGCATCGGTTTCGCGCGTCAGCAGCGGGTAGATCTCGGTTTCGAGCGCGCGGAGCGCGTCGTTGGTGTCAGTGTTGGTGATGTTGGCAAAGGTGAACGCGACCTTGTTCAGCTCCTGGCCGGCCATATCAAGTGCGACAATTGTATTCTGGAAGGTTGGGGCCGCGTCCGTATTCACGATGGCCTCGATGTCGCTGCGCAGCGCCAAAGCACCCGCTTTGACCGCGGGCATGTAGTGCTCATCCAAAATTTCTGAGAATGGCGGCGCGCCGTAAGGCGTCTCCCATTCCGTCATAAACGGGTTACCCTCAAGCTCTGCTGCGGTCACAACAATCTCAGCTGGAGCTGATTCAACGTTTTCACTTGAAACTTCCGGCGTATCCGTCGCTGAGTTTTCGGGGGTCTGCTCACTCCCACATGAGGCGAGAAACATTGCCAACGCAGTCAAGGAGACCGCCATACCAAAGGACTTCAAATTACTCTCCCAATTTACGCCGCGGGACAAACACGAAAGGTTTGTCTTTGATTACGCCTAAGAGACAAGTGCCGTATCGACTACGTTCGCGGCAAAAAAAAGCGCCTCATCACACCTCTACTCCTGCAGGGCTTATCACCCCTCCTAAAAAATTTGCAAATCAGGGGGTTCATGCGCGCAAACGGCCAGCCTTGTCATCTCGGGTTCCGAAGAGATACTGAGCAGTCATAAGACAGGATGGGAGCGCCTATGAGATCGATGCTTTGGAGTTGCGCACTATTGTTCGCAATCGCATGTTCTGACCCGCAAACTGAGACGACAGAGACATCGCAAACAGAAGCGCCGCCGATCGCTCATCCCGCCCCTGTGACCATCGAAGATCGCTTCGCAATCCTCGCTCTAGATTGCGTCCATAGGGAATATCCAAACAAAATCAGCCATGTGATGCAGTCCGCTACCGACGTGAAGGCGCCAAGTGAGCTGACGCCGGTCTTCTATGGCTGTTTCGATTGGCACTCATCGGTTCACGGGCATTGGCTTCTCAGCCGATTACTCAACACCCAGCCTGACAGCGTCCTTTCAGACGCCGTCCGCGCGGCCCTCGCAAAGAGCTTCACAGCCGAAAACCTCGCGATCGAGATGGACTACTACTTAGCAGAGGGTCGAGCATCATTCGAACGGCCTTACGGTATCGCCTGGTATCTCCAATTGGTTTTGGAGCTTGAGGAGAGCAGCGACACGGAAATGGCCGAATGGCGGGAAACACTTCGCCCGCTAGAAGACGCCATCGTTGAACAGGTCGAAGACTGGCTGCCAAAGCTCTCCTACCCCATTCGCCTTGGCACCCATAACCAAACCGCCTTTGCCTTCGGTCTCATGCTCGATTATGCACGCGGTGTCGGCAATCGCAGCCTTGAGGCCGCGCTCGTCGACAAGATCCTCACATTCCACATCAATGACACCGACTGTCCCCTCGCCTACGAACCTTCGGGAGAGGATTTTCTATCCCCTTGCCTGATGGAGGCGGATCTTATGCGACGCGTGCTCCCTGAAGCCGAGTTTTCTGACTGGCTTAGCGGGTTCATCGCCGAGATCCCCACCGATGGCCGAGCGGATTGGCTTGAGCCTGGGATTGTCCTCGACGCGTCGGATGGCAAACTCGTCCATCTTGATGGCGTCAATCTTTCGCGCGCCTGGGCCCTCGACGGAATCGCGAGCGCCTTACCAGCGGATGATCCACGGATATCAGCACTCCGCGCCTCCTCTAAGCTGCATCACGATGTGGGCATCGCGGCGGTGTCAGACGAACATTATTCCGGCAGTCATTGGCTGGCGAGTTTCGCAACTTATCTGACGACCCGGCGGGGGATCACTGAAACAATCAGTGAAGAGTGACGACATGATCCGTTGGCTGGTGAATATTGTCTTTTTCACAGTTCTTATTTTGGCGGCCTGCGCGCTCTTTTTTCGATCGGAAATTGCGAAGTATCGCAAGGCGTTTCTCTACGCCTACGGGCCGTATGAGTTCTCGCGGTCCATTCAGGAATTGTCCGCGCAGGTCGATTCGGAGTTGCGGACGTTCGCAGCCCCGGTGTCGGTCGAATCGAATTCAAGCGGGCCTCGTGCCGCTTTTCTAAATCGCCAGGCGCACAACATACAGCTCGCGGATCATACACAGCGCACTGTAACGACCCCCAACAATGACACGCTCTATACGTCGGCGGTATTGGAGCTTTCTTCAACGCCCGTTGAACTCGTGCTGCCGGACGTCGGAGACCGATATCTATCGGTCGCGCTCATGGATGTGTTCACCGATCAATTTGCCCATATTGGTCCCCGCGAAACACGCGGTCAGGGCGGCGTATATTGGATCGTCGGACCCGATGACAAAACGCCGACCCCGGAGGGTGTGACGGCCATCCGGGCGACAGGAAATGATGTTTGGTTGCTCGCGCGAACCTTCGTCGCGGGTGAGGCCGATTTGTCAGGTGCACGCGACGCCCAGCAAGGCATTACTGTTCGCCCTGTTTTTCCGGATCGTCCAGCGAAGCCGTTCGCCAATCTTGTAACTGAAATCGAGGATTCTGAGAATTTCATCGCGGTGACGAACGAAGCCTTGGCGCGCAATTCCACCCATCCGCAGAGTTTGCGAGCAAAACAGTTCGAAGCGCTAGGTCTGGGCCGAGACACCGCGCCCGGACCATTCGCGCGTTTTCTTTGGTCGCTCGTAACCACAAGAGCGGAAGCCGCGATCAAAGATGAGATTAATCGAACCTTGTGGAAGAGCACCGCATGGTCGATCCCGCCTAGAAACATAGGCTATTACGGCGAAGATGATCGCCTTCGGGCCGCCATCGCTCTTATCGGCTTCGGCGCTCTGCGTCGTGAAGATGCGATCTACTATCGTATGACGAAAACAGCAGACGGTGCGGCGCTCGACGGAACAAAGACCTACCAAATGATGATCCCGCCTGGTGTTCCCGAACAAGCATTTTGGTCGATCGCCGTATATGAACCCGATGAGACGGGCCGCTTTTTCTTTTTTGAGAACCCCACAGGCCGACATTCGCTAAACTCAAAGTCGGACACGCTTCAGTTTCTTGATAATGGCGACCTCGCTATAAGTATCGGACCAACAGCGCCGACGGATCCGGACCTCAACTGGATGCCAACACCAGATGGCCCCTTTGCCGTCTTCTTCCGGATTTATCTTCCCGAGGAGGCGGCTGTAAGAAATGACGGAGT
>JBCAWP010000225.1:0-4316 GCA_038534535.1 Pseudomonadota bacterium | reverse complement strand
GCCCCCATGAAGGCGGCGTTTGAGAAGACGGTCGGTCTTGCAAAACGGCTGCGAGACCGCGGCCATAATATCTCTCGCATCGATGTGGGCGGGGGGCTTGGTATTCCCTATTCGGCAGACGATGCACCGGCGCCACCATCGGATTATGCGGCAATGATCCGGGATGTGATTGGCGACTTGAAGGTTGAAGTCATCTTAGAGCCGGGCCGCGTGATCGCAGGGAATGCCGGCGTGCTCGTCTCCGAAGTGCTCTATCGAAAACCCGCGCCGGACCGCACATTCGTGATCATCGATGCCGGGATGAACGATCTGATGCGGCCCGCGCTTTACAGTGCGCACCACGATATTCTTCCATTGGTCGAGCCTGCGGGGGAGCAGCCTTTTGAGACCGTGGACGTGGTCGGACCGATCTGCGAGTCGACCGACAAGTTTGCTGCGACGCGCGAATTGCCGGTCGTTCAGTCCGGTGACCGGATCGCGTTCCTATCGGCGGGCGCCTATGGGGCCGTATTGTCGTCCCAATACAATGCCAGACCTCTTGTTCCGGAAGTGCTTGTGAATGGGTCCCAGTATGCCATCATTCGTCGGCGCCCGACGTTTGAGGAAATGACTGGTCTAGAAGAGATACCTGATTGGCTGATCTGAGCGCAATTAAAGGCCTGAAGACGAAGCTGCGCTTTGCCTATGCGCGCCTTTGGCTGCTTCGCGTTTTTGCAGCATTTGGCGCGGCTCTCGTCATTTTCGGCCTGTTTCTCGCCGCCGCGTCTGCCGGCCTATTTGATCAGCTTCCCCCGCAATTCGGTGCGTTTAGCGCACTCGCCGTCTACGCTGCGACAATTGCCATGGTGCTGCGGGGTCGTAAGGTCTACCGCGCGCCAACGCGCCAGGATGTATCCAATTCTCTCGAGGCGCACGAGGAGCTAAGGCCGCTATCCGGCCTTCAGGATCGTCCGTCCGTCCCTTCGGCGTCGGCCAATACGCTGTGGAAAGCCCATCGACAGCGCCTCATTGCGGCGGCGCAGCGTCTGCCGGTTCCAGGACTATGGTCTGCGTGGGCCCGCATGGACAGGTTTGGCCTTGGACGGACAACGGCCGCCTTGTTTCTTGTCGGCACCGTTCTTGTCGCAACCCTTCAAGATGGCCGGTGGCAGCGCGCGCTCTTCCCGGACTATGGGTCTTTGATGGGTGGCCAGCAGATGCGGATTGAAGCCTGGATCACCCCGCCCGCCTATGCCCGGCGCCCGCCGGTCTTCTTGCGCGACGGGGTCGACGATATCCGGGTGCCGACGGGGTCAGAGATCACCGTTCGCGCGCAGGCGCGGTCTGCGCCGGTGCTGCGTTTGAAGGGGGCGTCGAAGACGCAGCGTGTTCGGTTTGAACCAACACCCGACGGCGCTTTTGAGATTACGACGGTCTTGTCCTTCGATGCCGTGGCATCAGTCCGCTGGTGGGGCGAGCGAGCAGCTTGGCAGATTTCGACGTCACCGGATGCGCCGCCGATCTCCGTGTTTACCGCTGCCCCGTCACTTGGCGAAAACGATCGCACGGTTTTCGGGTGGTCCGTGTCTGACGATTATGGCGTGGAAAAACTGGAACTCGCGCTACAGCTCGTTGAGCCTCACCCGGCGGCGCCTGACGATGAGCGCCGCGTGTCCGTCGAGCTACCGGGGCCCTCCTTGAAAGAGGCAAGCGATGATGCGGCCATCGATATGACGCGCCATGCCTGGGCGGGGCTAGAGGTCGTCGGCCGTCTTGTGGCCACCGATGGGGCCGGCCAAGAAGGCATGAGTGCGGCCCAGACCTTTGTGCTGCCGGAAAAGCTATTCCTTCAACCGCTTGCCCGGGCCACGCAGGATATCCGCGTCACGGTCCTGCGAGAGCCGCGCGACTATTCTGAGGCCGTTGTCCCGCGCCAAAACGCACTTGAATTCGCACCGGAAGGAATCCAGTCGGCCGCTTTCATGCTGGAAGCGGTGACCTTTGCGCCGGAAAAGTACTTTGATCGGTACGGGCTCTACCTGGGGCTCACGACGGCGCGGGGCACGCTGACAAGAGCGACGAGCCGAGACGAGGCGACGACGGTGGACAGCCTGTTGTGGGCGATTGCCTTAAAAGCCGAATATGGCAGCGCGGCGGATGCGCTCGAAGCGCTCCTCGCAGCGAAACGTGCGCTCGAAAAGGCTTTGCGCGAGGGCGCAAGCGAGGAAGAAATCGCCCGTTTGACCCAGGCCTTTCGGCAAGCGGCTGAAAGCTATGTGCAAGCGAAACTGGCCGAGGCAATCGCGAACGGTCTGCCCGAGGGCGCCCAGCAGGACGGCCTCGACAATCAACAGGCCGGCGGTGGCGGCCCGTCACTCGGCCAGAATTCCTTTGAAGACATGCTGAACGCGCTGGAAGACCTGACCGAGACCGGCGCGAGCGATCAGGCGCGCCAGCTCCTGGCCGACATCACGAACATGCTCGAAAATCTCGAGTTTCAGCAAGGGAATGGTTCGGGCGGTGATGGGTTTGCGCTGCCAAACCAAGCCGGTGGAGAGGGCGAAGAGGATCAGCAGAGTGCCGAAGAGCAAGAGTTATCTCAGGAACTCGAGGAATTGGCAGACAGTCTGCGTGAGCAGCGCGAATTGAACGACGACACGCTAGACGAGGGTCGCCGGAACCCGTCCGGACCGCCGGGTCAGGGGCCAGTCCCTGGCGGAAACTGGGACGAGCTTGCCGAGCGGCAGGCAGAGATTCGCGAGCAGCTTGAAGAGTTTGTCGAGCGGCAAGGCGGGGCATTTGGGGACCCCGGCGAAGATGGCGAAGGTGGATTGCCGGGTGGCGATGAAACCGAAGATGCCCTCGCAGATGCGTTACGGGCGCAACGCCGCGCCGAAGACGCGCTGCGCAATGGCGATAGCGGGCTTGCCCAGCGGTCCCAGGAGCGCGCGGTCAACCGTTTGCGCGACGTGGCCGGTGAGTTGGCGGATGCCCTCGATGCCTTGCAGAGTGAGGAGGATCAACAGGCCGGAACGGATCCTTTCGGACGGCAGATTGGCGGCGCAAATGATGCCAATGGTGTCGACGTTCCTGACGAAGCTGAACGCCAGCGCGCCCTCGATATCTTGCGTGAACTCCGCCGCCGTTATGGCGATCCCGCCGATGAAGACGAACGCAACTATCTTGAGCGATTACTCGATCGGTTCTGATCCGGTCAGTAGCGCGATGTGATCTCTGACATGTCAGGCCGGGGTCGTTCCGGCGATGCTGTGGACGAGGTTCCTAGATAGATAAAACCGGCGATCCGTTCCCGGTCCGATAGACCGAGTTCGGTCGCAACATCTCCGTCATAGGCGACCCATTCCGTGAGCCAGACCCCTGACCATCCGGCGGCGTTGGCCGCGAGGAGTAAATTGTAGCACACGGCGCCGGCCGACAATTCCTGTTCCCAGACGGGCGTTTTATGCGTGTGGTCTGGGGCGGACACGACGGCAATCACGCTCGGTGCGCGGAGAAAACGCGTTGTCTCTTCGTCCATATCCGCGGGGCTCGGCGCCTCGTCGGTTCGGCTTCGGATCTCCGCGCAGGCTTTGCCGAGACGGGCGCGGGCCTCTCCAATTATGGTGATGAAACGCCACGGTTCCAAACGGCGATGGTCCGGCACGCGGCAGGCGATCCGCAGGAGTTCGTCCAGTTCGGCTTCATCCGGCCCTGGCTCTTGCAAGGTCTTCTTCCCGGCGGATCGGCGCAGGGCCAATAGATCGCGCGCCGATCGCGATGGGCGCGTCGTTGCCAGAAGATCGGTGCGCATCGGAGCGGGGGGAAATCTCTGTGTCACGGATTGGTCGCTCCTTCAGCCCTTTGCAAATAGACGCATCGCGCCATCTTCTCACCGGGCGAGGTAAGTTTCGCAAGTGTTAACGCGCGCTGCAGACAAAAAGAGTGAACAGTGTTTGCTTTTTGAACTTCGTCTATCATATAGAGCACAGACAGAGTTTTTTTGGCTTGTTAAGACCCATGTCCTGTGACGAGACGATTTCTCCTGCTGAACGACGCCGCCTTCGCGTCCGGCAAGCGATTCTAGATGCCGCCGAACGGGTTTTCGCCGAAGATGGTGAGGCGGGGCTATCGATCCGTCGCCTGGCTGACGAAATCGATTACTCGCCGGGGGCGATCTATAAATATTTCCAATCAAAGCAGGAGCTTGTCGACGAGCTAAAGGAGTCGTTCTTTGCGCGGATCCTTGAGCAGGTGGAAGACGTTCCCGACGATACCGGTCCTTTTCTCGACTATAGTCGCCGTTGTATTGAGACTTATATTCGCACCGCGCTCGAGCG
>JBCAWP010000224.1:0-4334 GCA_038534535.1 Pseudomonadota bacterium | reverse complement strand
TTTGAATTCACGCGCTGGTAGCTCTGGAACTGTCCAGCATTTGGATAAAAAAATAAAAAAAAGATTCGATTTTTTTAGCTCAGGCAGCCTTCAATGAAAGCAGACCACCACTCAGACATCTTCAATCTCTCGTCCCAATGCACCGAACGGTGGTAAGCGCGGCGAACCTGATTCTGTCCTAAATGAGCAAGTTCTGCCTCAATAGCGTCTGGCGAGAACAGTCCGCTCTCATTTAGCAAGCTAGAGGCGCTTGCTCTGAATCCATGAGCAGTCGCCTCGGCCTTAGTGTATCCCATTCTCCTAATAGCTTGGTTCAACGTATTCTCGCTGATCGGTTTTGTTGGATTTGTGTATGAAGCCAAAACCCACTCGCCCAAAGAGTTCTCCTTGTGCGATTCAATAACGTCTATAGCGACCGCAGGCAGTGGTTTTCTGTGTTCTCTGCGCATCTTCGTTCGAGCCGCAGGTATAGTCCATACACCACGATCGAGGTCGAACTCTTCCCATTTAGAGAATCGAAGTTCACCAGGCCGAGGATACAAGATGGCCATTAGCTTCAATCCGACTGCAGTGCTGGGAGCCCCCTGGTAAGACCATACATCTCTAACAAGTCGCTTGAATGCGGGTTTCTCTACCAAAGCGGCTCTATGCGCCGCCTTAGGTGAAATCAACGCCCCACGAAGTCCATATGTGGGATCATAGTCGCAACGAGCCGTAGCAATCGCATAGCGAAATACTTGACCAATCGTGGAGCGTAGCCTTTGCGCTGTCTCATAGTTGCCTTTTGCTTCAACTTCGCGAAGTGGCCCTAGAACGTCGGCGGCAGTAAGGTCTTTAACCGGAATTGTTCCAAACGCCTTGCTCGCCATATCGAGTAGCCAGCGCTTCTTCTTAAGAGTTATTGCAGACATGCCCTCTTTTTCGAACTTGATCATTAGCTCGCGGGACACAGTATCGAATGTGTTCTGAGAATCTCCGCGGAGCTTCAGCTTAGCCCGCTTTACTGCAAGGCCAGGGTCCACACCGTTTGCCAACAGTCGCTTAGCCTCGTCCCTTTTGACGCGCGCATCAGCTAGCGACACCATCGGATAAATCCCAAACGAGAGCGTTTTCTGCTTTCCACCAAAACGGTAGGCTTTCAACCACTGTTTTAGGCCATTCGGCTTCACAGCAAGGTGCAAGCCTCCTCCATCGCTATACTTCTTGATTCTTGCTTCTGGACGAATTGCGCGGATTTTCATGTCAGTGAGGGTCATTTAACCCCCAATGCAAAATTCATTCCCAAAATCCAGATAACACCAACAAAAACACCAACAATCTAGTCGGATTTGTTGGTATGCATCTGGATGTCACTGGAATAAAAACCACACTGATATCTCGACAATCGCTTGTTTTTAAGAGATTATCTGAAGGTCTTTGGACGTTTTCGGAAAAAGAACTGGTGCCCCCACACGGACTCGAACCGCGGACCTACTGATTACAAATCAGTTGCTCTACCAGCTGAGCTATAGGGGCACTGAAGCGGTCATTTACGTCGCGCCGCGTCGAAAGGCAAGATGCCATGACATCATCCGGCATTTGCCACAATTGACCGTCGCAGAGCCATTCTTTTGCCCCGGGCTTCGAGCATCTTCGCCGCACCGTTGGAGGATCTCATGTCGCGCATCTTTGCCTGTATCATCGCACTTTCTATCGCCCTTGTACCGGTTGCGACCGCTGACGCGCCGGACCTCGAAACGCGCAGCGATTGCACACCGACTGATATGCGGATCTATTTTAAATCCGGCGAGACCGTGCTGAGCGCGTTTTCGCGGAATGTGATTGCACAGCGCAGCGCGGCGTTGGCGGGCTGCAAAATCGCGCGGCTCGATCTTATCGCGGATGCCGAAGATGGGCGCAGTGCCGACGAAGCGGCATCGCTTTCAGAAGCGCGCATTGCCACGGTGATCTCCACTTTACAGGATTATGGCTTGGGCAGCGACACAATCGACGCACGCCAAACTGACTTTGAGCGCGACGTGCCCGGCATGATGGCCCGCCGCGTTGACATCCGCCTTGCGGCCTATCGTGACGAGCTCAGCTAGTCGAAAAATGACAAGACAGCGCACGCTGCGACAAATGTTGCCAATGTGTGGCTGCCATCGACGACCAATCCCACGAGCCCGTTATACGGCGTGTAGACGGTGTCATACGCCATGAGTGGCACGCCGATCAGCACGCCAATCATCAGTCCAAACAAAACAGATGGCCCAAGCCCAGCAACGTCCTGGCGTTTCATGTGCCAGCCCAGTCCGAAACTCACAGCCAATGACAAGGCGAAGCCCCACAGCATCACCATCGGATTCGGTCCGGCATCCGCTTGTACGGTCTGCAATCCGCCCGCTGTGAGCCACTGCATACTGGTCTTTGCCTCGTCGGCGAAGAACATGCCATTGGCATTCATCCAAGGTTCGGTGAACAATAGTCCATACCAGATAAAGCCAACAAAGAAGACCGCGATCGCGGCCAGCAATGCACCCAATAGGTTTACGTCTGCGATTCTCGGCACTGATCCCTCCTGAATGTGTTTCATTTCTCGCATCTCGCGCTAAGACAGGCCGGCTTCTTTGGCCGATTCTGGCTGACGCAGCGGAAACCTACTTAAGGAAGAATCCGTCTTGAGTAAACGTCGTATCCTGATCACGTCCGCCCTGCCTTACATCAATGGCATCAAACATTTGGGCAATTTGGCAGGCTCCCAGCTGCCCGCGGACGTGTATGCGCGCTATCAACGCCTGCAAGGGCATGATGTCCTGTACATCTGCGCCACGGATGAGCATGGCACCCCAGCCGAACTCGCGGCGCAAGAACAAGGCATTAGCACTCAGGAATACTGCGACCATTACCACGAGGTTCAGAAATCCCTGGGTGACGGATTCACTCTGTCTTTTGATTGGTTCGGTCGGTCATCCAGCCCAGAGAATGCCCGGCTCACACAACACTTTGCGCATGTGCTCGAAGAGAACGGGCTGATAGAAGAACGCATTTCCAAGCAGGTTTTCAGCGTTGATGATGGTCGGTTTTTACCGGATCGCTATGTCGAGGGCACGTGTCCGCATTGCGGATTTGAGAAAGCGCGCGGCGATCAGTGCGACAATTGCGGTCGATTGCTCGACCCGGTCGACCTGATCAATCCCTATTCAGCGGTGTCTGGCGGAACGAATATCGAAATCCGCGACACCGCTCATTTGTTTTTACGTCAATCGAAGCTGCAGGACACGATCAGAGACTGGGTCGAGGCGTCAAAGGATTGGCCGCAACTGGCCCGTTCGATCGCATTGAAATGGCTGGATGAAGGTTTGCGCGACCGCGCCATCACTCGGGATCTCGCATGGGGCGTTCCTGTGCTTGGCAAGGACGGGCTCCCGCGCGCCGGCTTCGAAGACAAAGTCTTCTATGTCTGGTTCGATGCGCCGATCGAATATATCGCCGCGACACAAGAGTGGGCTGACGCACAAGATCAGGATTGGGCCCGCTGGTGGCGAACTGATCAAGGGGCCGAAGACGTCGAATATGTCCAGTTTATGGGCAAGGACAATGTCGCCTTCCACACAGTTTCGTTCCCCGTCACCCTAATAGGATCCAAAGAGCCCTGGAAAACAGTGGACCGGCTCAAAGCATTTAACTGGGTCACCTGGTATGGCGGGAAGTTCTCGACATCCAACAATCGCGGCGTGTTCATGGATCAAGCGCTCAACCTGCTACCTGCAGATTACTGGCGCTGGTACTTGATGGCCAATGCACCCGAAGGATCAGATGCCGCGTTCACTTGGGAAGGGTTCCAAGCCTCAATCAACTCTGATCTTGCCAACGTGCTCGGCAATTTCGTCAATCGGATCACCAAATACACAGTGAGCAAATTCGACGGCATCGTGCCTGCGGAAGGTGCCGCCGGAGACGATGAAGCTTGGATTGCAAAGGAGCTTGCACAGCGCCTGCAAACCCTGACCGAACACTACGAAAATATGGAGTTCCGCAAAGCGGCTGCCGAAACCCGCGCCATTTGGGCCGCCGGGAATGAGTATCTCACGCGAGCGGAGCCCTGGGTAAAGTTCAAGACGGATCGGGATGCCGCAGCCATTGGTGTGCGGACGGGGCTCAACCTTGTGGCGGTGTTCGCGATTATCGCACAGCCTTTGATCCCAACAACGGCGAAAACCATTCTTGATACGCTCGGCATCCCAGAGGGTAATCGTAATTGGCCAAACCCCGGCGACGACAAACTGATGGATGCGCTGCCGCACGGTATGGCCGTCAAGGCGCCTCCCGTTCTATTCCAGAAGGTCGAAGATGCA
>JBCAWP010000223.1:0-4359 GCA_038534535.1 Pseudomonadota bacterium | reverse complement strand
CGCCAACGGCCGCTTTCAAATCATCAAGGCCCCACTCGGTGTCGAGCCCGTTAATCCGCACAATTGTCTCGCGCGGTGCATAACCACCAGCTTGTAGCGCCTCGGCGACCCCGGCCCGCGCTGCCGCCTTTGCGTCCGGGGCAACGGCGTCCTCCAAGTCAAAAAGGATCGTGTCTGCCGGCAGCGATCTTGCCTTTTCAAGAACCCGTGGTTTGTCTCCCGGAACATAAAGACAGGAGCGGCGTGGTCGGGCAGAAGCAAATGTCATGTCGTAGGGTCCTGGCTATCGAAACACTCAGCGGGAGGTGCCTGGAATGGCGGGGGAAATCAATGTGGTCCGGGCGGAGACGCCCGACTTTGCTGCGTTGGCAAGCATTGTCCACACGGCCGTGCAGAGTTCAACAGCCTACACGCCCGCCCAACGCGACGCCTGGTCGCCCGCGCAGCGCTCAGCCGAGGAAATGGCCGAACGGCTTGCGGGTCAGGCTATCTTTGTCGCCATGGACGCGGATGCAGGGCCCGTCGGGTTCATGACCCTCGTGGAAGGAGGCTATATCGACTTCGCCTATGTCCTGCCCAGCCACCAGGGTCGCGGCCTGTTCAGCCGTTTGTTTGCCGATCTGGAATTGTTGGCCCGCGCGGCTTGGACACGGCAACTCACCACCCATGCCAGCATGCAAGCCTGGACCGCTTTCGCCGCAAAGGGGTTCCGGATTGAAGAACCGGAGACCATTGCCCAGCGCGGCGCATGGCTCCCCCGGTTTGCCATGGCAAAAGATCTCTAGTTCGCGGACGGGGCCTCAGCTGAAATGGAGAGGGCGTGAAGCCCGGTGTTGAACTCATCGGCCAGAGCTTGATTCACGGCCCGCTGGCGCTCAACTCGGGACATCTCTGCGAACGCTTCCGAAACGATTCGCACCGAGTAATGGGTTTCACCCCCCGGTGCTGCGCCCGCATGGCCCGCATGGCGCGCGCTATCATCCTTTATTTCCAGGGTAATGGGTGCAAAAGCCTGCACCAAACTGTCGCGAATCCGCTTTTCCCGGCCTGTCAATTCTTGCCTCGTTAAGTCTTTGTGCCCATGTTCTGCGCCTATGTCAGACGCCTTTGCATATCGCGTGAAGTTCAAGGACATCCGTGTCAAGCCGCCGGAGGAGGATACCTCTCGGGCGCGGGCACAGGAAACGCGGACGTGCGAGCATAAGGGCTGCGATCTCGCCGGCGACCATAAGTCCCCCAAACATGGCGGCGGCTTCCACTATTTCTGCAAGCGGCACGCGGCAGAATACAATAAGCGTTGGAACTTCTTCGACGGCATGACCGAAGAGGAAGTTCAGGTCTTTAATGACCAGGCCCGCCACGGTCATAAGCAGACTTGGAAATTCGGGTTTGGCCCTATGGGCAAGCGCGCCGCCAAAGTGGGTGATCCGCGCCATTGGCGTGGCCGGGAGTTGTTCGAAGACGGCGTCGAACGCGCCGAAGGCCAGCGCAAGCGTGGGCGTACCCGGCTAGAAATCCGCGCCCTGAACGAGCTGGACTTGGACGAGTCCGCGACTCCAGCGGATATCCGCGCCCGCTACGCTGACTATGTGCGCCGGTTCCATCCCGACTCTAATGATGGCGACCGCTCCTCCGAAGATAAGCTCGCCCGGGTCATTCGCGCCTGGAAGACGCTCAAGGAAGCTGGCCTTACAAAAAGCTAGCCGCCACGTCCTTGGCGCTTTTCTGACAATGTTATCTATGACAGTGCCGCGGCCAGGTGTTAGAGACGCCGTGTATTTCATTTTCAAGACAGTGAGGCCGAGGGCATGTCAGACCAAGAAAATACCATCGTTATGGAAACGACTAAGGGGAATGTCACCATCGCGTTGAAGCCGGATCTGGCGCCAAATCATGTCGCCCGTATCAAGGAACTCGCGCGCGAAGGATTTTACAATGGCATTGTCTTCCACCGCGTCATTGACGGGTTCATGGCGCAGGTCGGTTGCCCGAACGGCACAGGAACCGGAGGGTCAGACAAGCCCGATCTCAAGCAGGAGTTCAATGATGCCCCGCACGTGCGCGGCACCTGCTCCATGGCCCGCACGAATGACCCAAATTCCGCCAACTCCCAATTCTTCATCTGCTTTGGCGATGCAAGCTTCCTGGATGGGCAATACACGGTGTGGGGCGAGGTGACCGAGGGTATGGACGCCGTTGATCAGCTCAAGCGCGGCGAACCTGTCCGAGACCCTGACAGCATTTTGTCCATGCGCGTGCTTGGCGACAGTTGAGGTTCATCACGGCGCGGTTAAAAACCGTCCATGACCAGTTCGCGCTTCTCATTGGCCATTGGTAGGCGTGCCTTCGGCTTTCTCGGGTCGCGGATTGCGCAGCTTATCCTTGCATCGAACCTTGCGGGCCTCGCCATCCTCATCATCGGCGCCATGGTTCTGAATGAAATGCGCGCTGGCCTGGTGGTTTCAAAGAAGCAGGACCTGGTCGGCCAGGCCCAGATCTTTACCAACCTCCTTGGCGAGAATGCCACGATTGGCCAGCCCGAGCCGTTGCTGGACACCGGTCTTGCTAAGGAGACGATCCGCGCACTCGCCTTGCCGACCACAGTGCGCGCCCGTGTGCTGACGCCGGAAGGGGAGGTCGTCGCCGACAGCTTTTTCCTGTCGGCGCGTGTGGACGTCGCCGCCTTACCGCCCATTCGCGACCCTAGCCGTTTCCAGATGTGGTCAACAGCCCTGTCGGAGGGCGCAGAGGATATGTTCGAAGCGCTGGTTCCCAATCGCGGCGGCGATGCGGTGCGCACGCAGACTTATGAGGACGAGTTCGCCATCGCCAAACGCGGGAATGAAGCGGCCAGCCAGCGGTTTTCTGACCGCGGGCAAAGGATCATCTCCGTTTCCGTGCCTGTCCAGCGTGTGTCAGCGGTCGTGGGTGTACTCACCCTGGAAGCGAGCGATGTCGATGAGATCGTGGCAGCCGAGCGCACCGCCCTTATTCCGTTCATCGCCTTTGCGATGCTCGTTGCCCTTGTCACATCGGTCCTGTTGACCCTGGGGATCGCCCGGCCATTGCGACGCCTCGCGATTGCCTCAGACCGTGTCCGAACGGGCCGGTCCCAGCGGCTCGATTTGCCCGGTGTTACGCGCCGTAAGGACGAGATCGGGCAATTGGCGCAATCGGTCGATGCCATGACGGAGTCGCTCCTTGAGCGGATCACCGCCAATGAGCAGTTCGCCGCGGATGTGGCCCACGAGCTCAAGAACCCGCTCACCTCGATCCGATCTGCCGTCGAGACCGCCGAGCGTGTCAAAGATGATCCAGAAGCCAGCGAGAAACTGCGGCGCTTGATCGCGAAAGACGTTCAGCGTCTCGATCGTTTAATCACCGATATATCGAACGCCTCGCGCCTTGAGGCGGAAATCACCCGTAGCCGGACCTCTATGATCGATATCGCCCGTTTTGTTGGCGATATCGTCGACACCTATGGCGCCACCGGAGACGCTGCAGTGGGCGTTATCTTTGAAGACGGAACCATGGGCGGCGGCTTACTCGTCCGGGGCCGCGACGGCGCCCTCGGTCAGGTCTTCCGGAACTTAATCGACAATGCCCAGTCATTCTCTCCACCTGGCGGAACGGTACGCGTATCGCTGGTGCAAGCGGCCGATGGTGCCCAGACGATTGCGCAAGTGATGATCGACGATGATGGACCGGGGGTGCCCGAGGACAAGCTCGATAAGATTTTCGAGCGGTTTTATACAGATCGTCCCGACGGCGCCGCATTCGGTAATAATTCGGGACTTGGCCTCTCCATTGTTCGCCAGATCATCACCACCCATCGCGGCAAGGTTCGCGCCGAAAACCGGCCCACTGGCGGCGCCCGCTTCGTCGTTGAATTGCCGGCGGACTAAGGCGGCGAGATCTTTAATCCGCCGCGCGGATTGTCTCTTCGGCTTGCATCATCACCAGGCGTTCTCCGGTGGCCGCATCTTCAACCACGTCGACACTTGAGGACTTTGGGGTCACATCGGAAGCTTTGCCAACCTGAACGGGAAGTGCAAATTCACGCGTCGACCGCCCGCCCGGGGTCTCGGCAATGGCCGAGACATAGATGTAATACCGGCCGGCTGTCTCGGTATCGAAGTAAATGGTCCAGGCATGGGTATCGCCATTGCTTGTATCAAACGTCGCCGTGTCACCGGTGGTTAAAAGCGATAGGCCGTCGCCGGCACGCGCGGTCAGCGTGAGCGACCCTTCTCGGTAGCCCTCGCGAACCGTCACTTCAAACGCGCCGCTGTCGCCGGGGACAAGCGGTTCGCGGAGGTCTGCCTTAAGGCTCACGGCCGCACCTGATTTGACGGTGCG
>JBCAWP010000222.1:0-4363 GCA_038534535.1 Pseudomonadota bacterium | reverse complement strand
CCATTGGATAGTCCGCGGGTAGATTCCACCGGGTCCGGTACTCATCTGGCGACAGATTGTACCGGGAACTTAGATACCGTTTGAGCATTTTGAGTTTCCGCCCATCCTCCAGGCAAACCAGGTATTCGGGCGTGATGGATTCCTCGACGGGCACGGCTGGCGCCGGCCCCTGAGATGTATCACCGTCGGTATTTTCGAGTTGGCTGAGCGTCGCATGGACGTCGCGGATCAAGCCCGGCAAACCACTCGCTTGAATGGGGTTGTTGGAGACAAAGGATGACACCACTTGTGTCGTCATATTGAGAACGACCCCGTTGGATTGGCCAAGCTTCAGCTTCACATCGTCGTTTTCACTCATTCTGCTGACACATCCCCTAACGATCAAAGGGGCTCTGTTAGCGTGTGGACACTAGGGCAATCAAGTAACCGGATGTTTTCTATACAGATAGGCGAAGATGATCAGACGTGCGGTAGAGTGCCGCTGACTGCTTGCCGCAAGACCGGCAAAAGCCTAATCAACATCTAGATTATGGGAATCGAAAGGACAGGCGACATGGCGGATTCACTTACGTCTTCCCAGACCGGGACTGACGCTTTTTTCGGCGACAGTCTGGCCGCACGCGACGCGGATATCTTTGCGGCCATCGCCAAAGAACAGACCCGGCAGCAACATCAGATCGAGCTAATCGCATCGGAGAACATCGTGTCTCGCGCAGTCCTGGAGGCCCAAGGTTCTATTCTTACCAATAAGTATGCCGAAGGGTATTCTGGGCGGCGTTACTATGGCGGGTGTGAATATGTCGATATCGCTGAAGACCTCGCCATCGCGCGCGCTTGTGAGCTATTCGATTGCGGGTTTGCAAACGTCCAGCCGAATTCCGGCAGTCAAGCCAACCAGGCGGTGTTCCAGGCCCTGATCAAGCCCGGTGACACAATCCTCGGTATGAGCCTTGATGCCGGCGGGCACTTGACCCACGGCGCCCGTCCGAACCAGTCGGGGAAATGGTTCAACGCCGTCCAATATGGGGTCCGGCGGGAGGATCACCTCATCGATTTTGAGGAAGTCGAGCGTCTGGCCCGCGAGCACAAGCCGCAAATGATCATTGCGGGGGGCTCGGCCTATCCGCGTCAGATCGATTTTGCTCGGTTCCGCGCAATTGCCGATGAGGTGGGGGCGTGGTTCCTCGTGGATATGGCCCATTTTGCAGGGCTCGTTGCGGCGAAGCTTTATCCGAACCCCCTCGATCATGCCCATATTGCCACGACAACGACCCACAAGACCTTGCGCGGGCCCCGCGGCGGCATGGTGCTGACGAATGATGAGAAGATCGCCAAAAAGGTAAACTCAGCTGTTTTCCCCGGGATCCAAGGCGGCCCATTGATGCATATCATTGCCGCCAAAGCTGTCGCGTTTGGCGAGGCGCTGACGCCAGACTTCCGGAATTACACGGCGCAGGTGATCCGTAATGCCCAGGCCATGGCGACTGCCGCGGAAGCCTCCGGTCTTGCAGTGATTGCCGGCGGCACGGATACCCACTTGGCCCTCATCGATCTGAGACCGAAGGGCGTGAAAGGGAACGCCACCGAAACCGCCCTGGAGCGCGCCTACATCACGTGCAACAAGAATGGCGTACCGTTTGATCCGGAGAAGCCAATGATCACGAGCGGTATCCGCGTTGGGTCGCCGGCGGGGACGACGCGCGGATTTGCGGAAGCCGAGTTCACACAGATTGGCCAATGGATCGGTGAAATCGTCGAGGGACTCGCGACGGGCGGGGAGACCGATGCCCTCGAGGCGAAGGTGCGTTCCGAGGTCATGGCTCTGACAGCCAAGTTTCCAATCTATAACGGTCTTGGAGCCTAAGCTTTGCGGTGTCCGTTTTGCGGAGCAGATGATACGGCGGTGAAAGATAGCCGTGCGGCGGAAGAAAATAATGCCGTTCGCCGTCGGCGCGTTTGTAACAAATGTGGTGGCCGTTTCACGACGTTTGAGCGGGTGCAATTACGTGACATTTTCGTCGTTAAGAGGGGCGGACGTCGAACACCTTTTGATCGCGACAAAATCGTTAAGACCGTTTCACTCGCCCTGCGCAAACGCCCTGTCACTGAAGAGCAGATCGATCAGATGGTTTCCGGCATCATCCGGCAATTGGAAAGCGGTGGGGAAACCGAAATCGCGTCCTCCCGTATCGGCGACATGGTGATGGAGGCGCTGAAGGCGGTCGATCCAGTCGGCTATGTGCGATATGCAAGTGTCTATAAGGACTTCAGTGATCCCGGTGATTTCGCGCGGTTCATCAAAGATAGTGCACTCAAAGATGATTTGGAAAGCGATGACGCGTGACGGAGCGCGTGTCTGTCACCTGGAAAGTGGCGACATCGCTTGATGGGCGGATTGCCCTCGCCGATGGGACGAGCCAATGGATCACGGGGGCTGCCGCCCGAGCGCGCGCCCATGAAATGCGCGCGACCCATGATGCTGTGATGGTCGGCATAGGGACGGTTTTGGCCGATGATCCACTTCTCACGGCGCGGACCGTACCATTGCCCGACGAGCAGCCTGTTCGGATCGTAGCTGACAGCCGCGCGCGGACGCCAGTGACAGGACGGCTGATGACATCTGCCGGGCTCGGGCGGATTGTCATCGCAACAAAGGATGTTCGCGACGGGCCACTTCAAGCCGCCGGCGCGGAGTTGTGGCCGTGCAATGCTGACCCGGTTGGCGGAATTGATCTCCATTATTTCCTGCGGCGTTGCGCGATTGAGGGGATCAATTCGATCTTTGTTGAGGGCGGCGGCGCGCTTGCGGCGTCATTTGTGCGCGCAGGCCTGGTCGACCGGATCGCTTGGTTCCGCGCGCCTATCCTGATCGGCGGCGATGGTAAGCCTGCGCTTGGATCAATTGGTCTGTCCGAGATCGCGTCAGCGACGCATTGGTACACTGACGCTACGGAACGGATTGGGGACGACGTCCTTGAGACCTATGTTCGCTTGCAAACATAGGAATGATGCGATGTTTACAGGCTTGGTAACGTCCGTCGGCACCGTCACACATGCCGACCATCAAAAGGGTTTGACGCGGTTCGATGTGCGCGCGGATTATGCGCCCGAGGGAATCACAGAGGGTGCCTCGATCTTGCACTCCGGGGTTTGCCTGACCGTGGTCGATTTTGGTCCGGCCGAAGGCGGAGGCAGCCGGTGGACGGTGGAAGCTGTGCCCGAAACCCTTTCAAAGACCGTTCTTGGAACCTGGACCGCAGGGACACCGGTCAATCTCGAACAGTCTCTCAAACTCGGTGACGAGCTTGGCGGGCACTTTGTGTTCGGCCATGTCGATGGGATCGGTGAGATCGTCGGCGTCGACCAAGAAGGCGACTCTTACCGGGTCACGATTAGGCCGCCAGCCGCCATCGCACGGTACTTTGCCTCGAAAGGGTCAGTCGCGGTTGACGGCGTCTCGTTGACGGTTGCAGCAGCCTTGCCGAACGGCGATTTTCAAGTCGCCGTGATCCCGCACACCTGGTCTGTGACGACCTTGTCCGGTCTCGACATTGGATCCCACGTCAATCTTGAGATTGATATGCTAGCGCGGTACGTCGCGCGGATGATTGGCGCCGATGCGCCGGGTGAGGCCTGACCATGGCGGAAGATTTTTCCGAGGCGATTTCAACCATCGATGAGATTATCGAGGACGCCCGCAATGGGCGGATGTACATCCTGGTCGACGCCGAAGATCGAGAGAATGAAGGCGACCTGATCATTCCGGCGAGCTTTGCCACGCCGGAGGCGGTGAACTTCATGGCCCGGTTCGGACGCGGTTTGATTTGTCTGGCGATGACGGCGGAACGCTCAAGCACGCTGAAGCTTGATATGATGGCGCGGGAAAACCGCGAGAGCATGGGAACGGCCTTCACCGTTTCTATCGAAGCAAAAGAGGGCGTGACGACGGGGATCTCTGCCCATGACCGCGCCCGGACCATTGGCGTCGCTATCGATCCAACGTGCGACGAGGCTGATATCGTATCGCCGGGGCATGTGTTTCCGCTCGTGGCCCGCGACGGCGGGACGCTTGTGCGAGCCGGGCATACCGAAGCTGCCGTCGATATCTCCCGTATGGCGGGGCTCTATCCGGCGGGCGTCATCTGCGAAATCATGAATGATGATGGAACCATGGCGCGGCTGCCAGAACTCGTCTCCTTTGCCCAACTGCATGGACTGAAGATTGGAACGATTGCCGACCTAATCGAGTGGCGTCGCAAGCATGATCGCTATCTCGAGCGCCGCGTGGAAGCACCGTTGAAAAGCGAGTTTGGCGATGGGTTCAAAACCGTTGTATTCCGCAATAGCCTCGACCAGAGCGAAC
>JBCAWP010000221.1:0-4480 GCA_038534535.1 Pseudomonadota bacterium | reverse complement strand
GCGATCAAAGAGGCCATTGAGGCGCTCTTCAAAGTGCAGGTGACCAAGGTCAATACGATCAAGGTCAAAGGGAAGACAAAGCGCTTCAAGGGTACGTTGGGGCGCCGTCCAGACTGGAAAAAGGCCATCGTGACGCTCGCGGACGGACAGTCCATCGACGTGACGACGGGGCTGTAGGGGAGATCTTCGAGCGATGGCACTGAAGACATTCAACGCAACATCCCCTGGCCGCCGGCAGCTTGTGCTGGTCGACCGGTCGGACCTCCACAAGGGGCGCCCCGTCAAGGCGCTGACCGAGGGTCTGACGAAGTCGGGTGGCCGGAACAATAATGGGCGGATCACTGCGCGCCGGATTGGCGGCGGATCAAAGCGGCTCTATCGGAAGATCGACTTCAAGCGGAACAAGTTTGATGTCGAGGCGACGGTCGAGCGCCTTGAATACGATCCCAACCGGACGGCCTTTATTGCGCTTATTCGGTACACGGATGGCGAGCAAGCCTACATCATCGCGCCGCAGCGTTTGTCTGTGGGCGATAAGGTCATTTCGTCCGACAAGGCGGATATCAAGCCCGGTAACACGCTTCCGCTGAAGAATATCCCGGTCGGAACGATCATTCACAATATCGAGCTGAAGCCCAAAAAGGGCGCCCAAATGGTGCGTTCGGCTGGGACTTATGCCCAGCTCGTTGGCCGCGATGGTGGTTACGCCCAAATCAAGCTGTCGTCTGGTGAGCTTCGTATGGTGCTCGACCAATGTCTCGCCACGGTCGGCGCTGTGTCGAACCCGGACAATATGAACCAGGTTCTGTCGAAAGCCGGTCGTAAGCGCTGGCAGGGCAAGCGCCCGTCCGTTCGGGGCGTGGTGATGAACCCCTTTGATCACCCGCATGGTGGGGGTGAAGGGAAGTCCTCTGGTGGCCGTCACCCAGTGACGCCTTGGGGTAAGAAAACGCGCGGGCCGAAGACCCGTAAGAACAAGGCCACGGATCGTCTGATTATCCGTCGTCGGAACGCGAAACGTTAGGGAGCCGGAGAGACGATGGCACGCTCGACCTGGAAAGGCCCATTCGTGGACGGTTACCTTTTGAAGAAGGCGACCGCCGCACAGGAATCGACCAAGCGCGAGGTCATCAAGACCTGGTCGCGCCGCTCGACCATTCTGCCGCAATTCGTTGGCCTGAACTTTCAGGTCCACAACGGAAACAAATTTGTCCCGGTGCTGATCTCCGAAGAGATGGTCGGTCATAAACTCGGCGAGTTCGCGCCGACACGGACCTATTATGGCCACGGCGCCGATAAGAAAGCGAAGCGGAAGTAGTCATGGGCAAGCCTAAGTCACCTCCGAAGCAGGCCTCGAACGAGGCGCGCGCTGTGCTCCGTATGCTGCGCATCAGCCCGCAAAAGCTGAACTTGCTCGCGCAGCAGATCCGCGGCCTTACGGCTGAGCGCGCACTCAACGAGATGCAATTCTCACGTAAGCGCCACGCCGCTGATGTTCATAAGGCGCTGAAGAGTGCCATTGCCAATGCTGAGAACAATCACAACCTGGATATCGACTCGCTGGTCGTCAGCCAGGCCCATGTTGGTAAGAACCTGGTGATGAAGCGCATCCGGGCCCGGGCTCGAGGTCGTGCCGCCCGCGTTATGAAGCCATTTTCGCAATTGACCATTGTGCTGACCGACACGTCGGCCACACCGCAAGAGGAGGCCGCATAATGGGACAGAAGGTTAATCCCGTCGGGCTGCGTCTCGGTATCAACCGGACATGGGACAGCCGCTGGTATGCGGACGGTGCCGATTATGGGCGGCTGCTGCACGAAGATCTCGCGATCGAAAAGCACATCCGCAAAAAGCTGAAGCAGGCTGGTATTTCGCGTATCGTCATTGAGCGGCCGCACAAAAAGTGTCGCGTGACGATCCACACAGCGCGTCCAGGCCTGGTCATTGGTAAGAAAGGCGCCGACATTGAAGCGCTGCGCCGTGACCTCTCGACCATGTCGACCGATGAGGTGTTCGTGAACCTCGTCGAAGTGCGCAAGCCCGAAATCGATGCGACGCTCGTCGCCGAGGATATCGCCCGCCAGCTGGAGCGCCGCGCGTCTTTCCGCCGGGCCATGAAGCGGTCGATCCAATCGGCGACCCGCCTTGGTGCCCTCGGGGTTCGCGTCATGGTGGCAGGCCGTCTCGGCGGCGCTGAGATCGCCCGGACTGAGCAGTATGCTGAAGGGTCTGTGCCACTGCACACGCTGCGCGCCGATATTGATTATGGCACCGCCGAAGCGCTCACGACCTATGGGATCATCGGTATCAAGGTCTGGATCTATAAGGGCGAGATCATGGAACATGATCCAATGGCCCAGGACCGCAAACTTGAATCGTCCGGCCAATCGCGCGCTCGGTCATCTAATCCGCGCGGCCCTGCCGGCGCGCCAGCACCGGGAGCATAAGTCATGTTGCAACCGAAGCGCACCAAATATCGGAAGGCTTTCAAGGGCCGGATTAGCGGTAATGCCAAGGGCGGATTCACGCTGAACTATGGTACGTTCGGCTTGAAGGCTCTTGAGCCGGAGCGTGTGACTGCGCGCCAGATCGAGGCGACCCGCCGAGCCGTGACGCGGCATATGAAGCGTCAGGGTAAAGTTTGGATCCGGGTGTTTCCGGACACGCCCGTTTCGGCAAAGCCCATCGAGGTTCGGATGGGTAAAGGCAAGGGCTCAATCGACCGTTGGGTTGCGCGTGTGAAACCCGGCCGGATCCTGTTTGAAATTGACGGTGTGACCGAAGAGGTGGCCCGTGAAGCCCTGCGTCTTGGCGCGGCGAAACTGCCGATCAAGACCAAGGTCGTTAAGCGCATGGAAGGGGTCTAGTCATGGCGAAGAAGCAAGCCGATCGTCTCGACGCTCTGAAGGGCATGGATGAGGGGCGTTTGCGGGAAGAACTCGTGACGCTAAAGAAAGAGCAGTTCAATCTGCGGTTCCAACAGGCGACCGGCCAGTTGGAAAAGACGGATCGCGTGCGGGTCGTACGCCGGGATATTGCGCGCGTGAAAACGCTGCTGCGTAGCCAGGCCCAGGCCACCGCGGACGCTGGATAGGAGAGACGGGACATGCCCAAGCGTATTATGGAAGGTGTGGTGGTCTCCACCAAGCAGGACAAGACGGCGATCGTGAAAGTGGAGCGGACTTTCCTCCACCCACTGCTGAAGAAGATCGTGCGCCGCTCGAAGAAGTATCATGCCCATGATGAGGGCAATGCCGCGAAGGAAGGCGATACGGTCGCCATCGTGGAATGCGCGCCGCGCTCTAAGCTCAAGCGTTGGGAACTGGTGACCGGTGGGATGGAAGGATCTGACGCATGATCCAGATGCAATCCAATCTCGACGTCGCGGACAATAGCGGCGCTAAGCGCGTCCAGTGCATTAAAGTGCTGGGCGGTGCCGGCCGCCGCTATGCCTCGGTGGGCGATATTATTGTTGTGTCCGTGAAGGAAGCGATTCCGACGGGCCGCGTTAAGAAGGGTGACGTCCGCCGGGCAGTCGTTGTGCGTGTGGCAAAAGACATCAAGCGTCCTGATGGGTCGGCGATCCGGTTCGACACGAATGCGGCGGTTCTGATCAACAACAATAATGAGCCGATCGGCACACGGATCTTTGGCCCAGTTCCACGTGAACTTCGCGCGAAGAACCATATGAAGATCATCTCGCTTGCGCCGGAGGTGCTGTAGCTATGGCCGCGAAAGTGAAAACGGGCGACCGGGTGATGGTCATTTCGGGCCGCGATAAGGGAAAGACGGGCAAAGTTCTGCGCGTTGAGACCAAGACAGACCGCGTGGTCGTCGAGGGTATCAATGTTGTGAAGCGCCACCAGCGTCCGTCGCAGACGGACCCCCAGGGCGGCGTTCGCACTTTCGAGGCACCAATTGCGGTGTCTAATGTTGCGCACGTTGACCCGCGCGACGGCAAACCGACCCGTGTTGGGTTTAAGATTGACGAGCATGGCCGGAAACTGCGCTATGCCAAGCGTTCAGGAGAGTCGATCAATGGCTAAGACCGACACTTACGAACCGCGCCTGAAGGCAAAGTATCGCGAGGAAATCCGTGCGAAGCTGCAAGAGCAGTTTGCCTATGGCAACGATATGCAGGTGCCCAAGCTCAACAAAGTGGTGATCAATATGGGCGTCGGCGAAGCGGTCGCGGACTCCAAGAAGATTAAATCGGCGCTCGCCGAACTGGAACTGATCGCGGGTCAAAAGCCTGTGCCAACGAAGGCGCGCAAGTCGATCGCCGGCTTCAAGCTGCGCGAAGGCATGGTGATTGGCGCGAAAGTGACGCTCCGCCGGGATCGGATGTTCGAGTTTCTCGACCGTCTCACGACTATCGCTCTGCCGCGCGTGAAAGACTTCCGTGGCCTGAATGGTAAAAGCTTTGACGGGCGAGGCAATTTCGCAATGGGCGTGAAGGAACACATCGTGTTTCCAGAGA
>JBCAWP010000220.1:0-4485 GCA_038534535.1 Pseudomonadota bacterium | reverse complement strand
GATACGGTCTTTGAGGCTTTTCGCGCGTCGCGGAATAATGAGCGTTTTGCCGAAGAGCCTCTTGGGGAAATTCAATTCGAAAACAGGTCCGCGGAAGACCGTGACCTGATGTTTCTTCTGGGTTCTCGAGCCGCCGATCAATTCGACTTCGCAAAAAGCAAATTGGACGCCGGCCCAACGCCCCTCCACATAGTCTTCGAAATGCGCGGTGTGGTGATTGTCGAAAACACCGAAGCGTTCAAAGGCGCGGTATCCAGGTGCGAGCTCTGGCGTACGGGTGTAGACACAATCGAGCGCGCCGAGCAGGGTCTGCATGATTTGCTCACGGGCAGTGTCAATAATTTTGGCTCGTTTGCGCAAAGATGGATAAATGATCCAAGCTGCGCCGGCGAAGCCGCCATAAAAGGCCAGCTGTCCATAGCCGCTGCCAGCTTCGTAGCCTAAAATGCGCACCAAGATGTTCGACGTGACCCAGCCGATCAGAAACGCTGCGACGCCGATGGGAATGGCGCGCTTTAAGTCGGACTGCGCTTGGTGGCGCTGCGCTTCGATATCCTGGAGCATAGGACGGATTTCACGATCATAGACCTCCTTGAGCGGCGCAAATTCTGCGCGCTCGGGAAGATAATCCGTAATGGGTATGTCAGTCTGGTCTGTGGCGGTTGCTGGCGCCACGCGCTGGGGCAAGACGGGTGAAAGAAGGATCTCGCCGCCGATGATGACTTTGTCTCGCAGGGACTTTCCAGTGGCGCGGCGTCGAAACTCGGAGCCAGCTTCCCTTAGCCCCTCTATACCGGCCTCCACCAGATGGGCGCCCGATGCGTAGGCGGACGAGTGCGAGGTCTTCCGAAATGGCCCGGTCATTGGTCCTCCCGTCGTAGCGGCGCAAAGCGACGCCACCAGGCGGATCTAGCATTTTGTGCTAAAGGATCGGTCGATCAATCTGTTGAAATTTAACATGTTTAGCGGGGGGCGGTGGACCAGCTAATTGCGCTTGCCTGCCGTCCGGTTTACTCGCAGCCGGGATGACGAGACCACGCGCCAATCGACTGACGTTCATAACCTTTGCGACGATGGTGGCCATCGTGGCCGCCGCGATCGTCCTTGGTTATCCGTCGCCGCCGATTCTTGTTTCTGTCGTTCTTCTGGCGGCCTTGATCGGTCTTTGTTGGTTTGACGTTCGGTACATGATCTTGCCGGATGCGCTCACATTTCCGCTGATCCTTGCGGGTTTTTGCTGGACATGGTGGGCAGGCGGGTCCTGGACACTGTCTCTTGTCGGCGCAGCGATCGGGTACGGTCTTGTGCGCGTCGTAAACCTCCTATGGCAGGCGCGCCGGGGGACTGACGGCATGGGGCTGGGGGATGGAAAGCTGCTTGCGGCGACTGGAGCCTGGCTAGGGGCGTTTGCTTTAGCACCAGTGCTTCTGATCGCGTCTGCTACTGCGCTTGTGTCAATCCTCATCGTAACGCAGGGCCGACCCGCGGCTAGGCTGACCATTCCGTTTGGCCCCTTCATCGCGCTCGGCTTTTGGTGCGCCTGGATACTACCGATCGTTCCCGAGGTTTAGCGGATCACGCGGCGCGTTCGACGAAGACCGTTCCAGCCGAGTATCCCGCTCCGAAAGAACAGATCAATCCGCGCTCTCCGGACGCGAAGTCACTGGAGTGTTTGTGGAACGCAATAATCGAGCCTGCAGATGATGTGTTGGCATACGTATCAAGAACAGTCGGGCTTTCAGATTCGCTCGCCTCGTGGCCGAGAACCTTCGTTGAGATCAGACGGTTCATATTAGCGTTGGCCTGATGGAGCCAAAGGCGTTTCAGATCGCTCGCTGACAGGCCAAGGCGGTCCAGGTCGCTTAGGATCATGTCCGCAACCATGGGCACGACTTCTTTAAAGACTTTGCGGCCTTCTTGGATGAATAGCTTATCGGGCGCGCCGATGCCCTCCGGGGCCGCATTATTCAGGAACCCGAAATTGTTCCGGATGTTGTTTGAGAATTTCGTTTTGAGGCTCGAACCCAGAATTTTCCAATGGGCGTCTGGAGCCCTGTCTTCAGCCTCAACCAAAATTGCCGTCGCCACATCGCCAAAGATGAAATGGCTGTCCCGGTCCATAAAGTTTAGATGGGCGGAACAAACTTCCGGATTGACGACGAGAACCGACCTGGCGCTGCCAGACCGGATCATGTCGGATGCCGTCTGGAGGCCAAACGTCGCTGATGAGCAGGCGACATTCATGTCGAACCCGAACCCGGCCTCGATTCCGAGGAGATCCTGAATTTCTACGGCGATCGCGGGATAGGCTCTCTGGAGGTTGGAACAGGCGCAGAGCACGGCGTCCACATCCGTAGGCCGACGTCTGGCAGTTTCGAGCGCTTCACGCGCTGCCTTCACAGCCATTTCAGCAAGCAAGCTTGGCTCATCATTCGGCCGTTCTGGGATGTCCGGCCGCATCATGTCTGGGGCGAGGATGCCGGTCTTATTGATGACAAAACGCGCTTTGATGCCAGACGCTTTCTCAATGAACTCCACTGAGGAGTGAGGCTTCGGTTCAACGTCGCCGGCTTCGATTTCTGCGGCATGGTCGGCATTCCACTGGTCGGCCCAGCGATTGAAAGCGATGACGAGTTCTTCATTGGAAATGGAATTCGGCGGGGTCCAGAGCCCCGTGGCCGAGATAACAGGCACTGGCATGGATATGTCTCCGGTAGGCACTGACGTCATGTCAGGCGCGCTGACCAAAATCTGGGCATTGGTCTAGCGCGCCTCACGCCAGTTGCAAACCATTTCGGCTCAGTTCAGCCAGGCCGCGAAGAGGATTGAGGATCCCGGAACCGTCGACGAAAACTCGCGTAGCGCATCACGGTCTGCGAATGGTCCCTGTTCAATATGTGGCGCGAAGGTCGCGCCCTGGAGCATAAGGACAAGATTGAAATCGCCCGGTTCATTTAGGAGCGACGCAAGATTGACCCCATAACCCTCCGTCTGGCCGAAGCCCTGGTTGAGACGGAAGAATGGTAGAAGATGTTCGCCCTTTAGGATGAGATCCATCTCATAGAGAACCGCTTGCCACGCCTCAGCTGTTTCGGCAGACACCGTGACCCCGAAGACCGATTCCTGGTTTTCGTTCGGCAGCCATTCGCGCTCATTATCGGTTTCGGATTCGACCTCCCGCCAGAAGGCGCGGTTATGTTCAATCGTCGCTTGGAAGTGAGAGAGTGCTTTTTGCGTGCGGGATTTGTCTGGCACGCCATCCATCATGAGGATGGCAGCTGCGAGAACATCGAGCTGATCTTCATCAATAAACCCGATATCATTGATGGTCGCTGGCAGCGCGTTTAGCTGCGCCCGGCCTTCAAACACTTCGGTAATGGCAGGCGTTGGATCGAGGGAAAGGATCAGCTCGTTCACGCCTGAAATGGCGTGCGTGTAAGCCGCGAGCCAGTCTGCATCTGCAGTGTCGAATTGAATGGTGACATCGGTGCCCTCAAACCCGATAAATTCGTCGTTCTCATTGGTTGAGACCGGGAGATTCATGAGGACGCCCATGTGCCGGCTGAGCGATTCCCAGTCGCTACGTGACCCATCGCCGTCTATATCGAACCACAGAGACTCGATAGGAACATCAGCGGTAAATGTTTCAGAGATGGCCGGCGTAAGAACGTCTTGCGCGGCGGCCATATGGTCAAGGGCGCCTGAGAGCGCCGTCTCTAGAAAGGCTGGATCAAACGTCCCAGTCGGGTCTGTTTCGATGCGATAGTCGAAACCGGGAATGACCTCGATCGGGACGCTCGAATTATTGTAACGCACCTGAAGTACATGTTCGAAAGCCATCAAAAAGTGCAGCCCGCCCCTAACAAACGCTATCTCTGCGGTTTGGTCGCGCGCTGCAAGTGAAGCCTCTGCTGCGGAAAGCCCATCTGTCGCGGCAATCACGTCCCAGGGGCGGGTGTCCGTCTCGGATTGCCGGGCATCTGCACAGGCGGCGACCGTCGCTGCGCAAACAGTCGCGATCAGTCCCAAGCGGGTAAATCGTTTCATCATGTCCCTATCTCCCATATCTCGGACGCAAGTGAGCATTCATTCACAATTGGGCAGAAGTACGGCGTTGTTTCATAAAATTCTCTGATCGCTCATTCGCCAGTGCGCTTTCGGCTTGCTAGTGCTGGTCGGGCGAAACTTTCCAGGCATTCATGTCATGACGATACCGACGAACGAAGACTGGGCTAAAGCCCTCAGATTCGCAGCCCTTCCAAGCGCCGATAGCGTCGTATTCTCGAAACGCCTCGCCGAGGAGGATGGGGTCCAGACCATCAAATATGTGCTGGCCAGTCTGGACCAGAGCGGCGCGACAATCGGCGATCCAAGGGACTATGATCTCCTGAAGGCTGCAATAACGCCGCTTGAGAACCTGGCGGATCGTCTCGGTGAGGATGCATTTCGCGTACAGCTCTCGGTCAGAAGCGGCGGCCGCTTCTG
>JBCAWP010000219.1:0-4528 GCA_038534535.1 Pseudomonadota bacterium | reverse complement strand
TGAATATGTGCGGGCGGGGCGATAAGGACGTCTTCTCGGTCGCAGCAGCCCTCGGGGTAGACATGTGATCGACCGCACGACGGCGTTCTTTCTGCAACGGCGGCGGACCTTTGTCGAATATCTCTGGAAGGCGGTGTTTTCCCGGCACCAGGCGCGGCAGATCGCGCAGATGGCGGCCTTTGTCTCACCGGGAGATGTGGTGATCGATGTCGGGGCGAATGTCGGTTTTTTTGCGCGTGGGTTTGCCCGGGCCGTTGGCGAGGAGGGCGCTGTGCTGGCCTTCGAGCCGCAAACGGTGCCGCGGAGCATTCTTGCCGCGGCGAGCTTTTTCAAACGCAATCAGAACATCGTGCTTTTGCCGTTTGCGCTCGGAGAGGCGCGTGGCCACCAGACGCTTGCCATTCCCTTCAAGCCCAAAGGCAATGTGGGCATTAATCTTGCCCATACCGGCGACACCTCGGATTTCGAGGGGCGATATCGCACCAAGCTCGAACTCGTGCCGGCTGCCCGGCTGGATGAAGTTATGACGCATTTCGACTTTGGCCGGGTGTCCTTGATCAAGATCGATGTGGAAGGGGCGGAACTCTCCGTGCTGAAGGGCGCAGAGGGTCTAATTCGCCGAGACCGGCCAATTATCATCTGCGAGATTGACCAATATGGCGCCAGATTTGGCGCGGAGCCCACGGACCTTGCGTCCTTTTTGGAGCAGCTCGGCTACCGGCCGTACGGACTTGAAAGTCAAGTATTGCTCGAGGCCGAACAGCTTGAACGGAATACTGTGTTCAAGCCTGACCGCGCTTTGGAGGCGGCGCTATGACGGATGTTCTGCTGGTGCGGGTGAATTGTCCATCGGCGGCGGTGGCAGACGAGATTGCCGAAGCAGCGATTGCATCTGGTCTCGCGGCTTGTGCAAACATAGACGGTCCGATCCGTTCCGTCTATGTTTGGGAGAGTGAGATCGAACGGGCCGAAGAGTGGGTCTTGTGGCTGAAGTCAGCGGCCAAGATTTGGGATCGCTTGGAAGCGTTGGTTCTGGCGCACCACCCCCATGAGGTTCCTGCGATCCTCGGTGTGCCGTGCGAGGCCGCCTATGGACCGTTCGCCGCGTGGATTGAAACGAATCTGTCATCCAATTTAGATTGATGTTTATGCATCAATCGTATTAGATTGATTCATGGATCTTGGTTCCGACTATTTCTTGCTTCTTGGCGACCTGAAAGGCTCTTCCAGCCTCACAACTGACGTCAGCGCGTCGGTGATCGACACGGTGCGAACGGCCCTGCGAACCCTGAGTGATGCACATGCCGCAGACCTCATACGGCCCATGGAGCTGAATTATGGCGATGAGTTCGCGGCCCTTTATCGGTCGCCATTGCGGGCCTATGGGGCTGTCTCACAGATAAGAGATGCCCTGCGCGGGCAGACGGACTTTCGGTTTGTGGTCGCCAGGGGCCGGCTCGGAGCGAAGGCCGACACACTGCGCGAAATGGGCGGCCCGGTGTTCAAGACGGCGAGTGTGGCGCTCGGTAGCTTGAAAACGTCCGGCACGTTCGGCCGGTGGCTCATCGGCACGGACTTACAGAATCGCACTTTGAGCGTTTTGACTAATTTGGTCGATGATCTGATTGGCGAGATGACGGACTACCAATACGAGGTGTATCGCTTGACGCAGGAGGGGATGTCGGGTGTTGAGATCGCCAAACACCTCGACAAGACACCGCAGTCGGTTTCAAAGGCCCTGGTCAGCAGCCATGGGCGCACCATCATTGAGGCTGAGGCGCTGATACGAGACCAACTCGCAGCCAAATCAATCGAAAAAAGTTGATTATGACGTATCAATCGATCTTGGATCAAGCTGCGCCGGCCCTGGTCCAGATTGGCTTTTTCGTCGCTGCTTTCGTCCTGTCTACGGTCGTGATCCGGCTTGGGATTCCGAAACTTCGGACTGGCACCCTTGAGACAAAGGCCGCGCCGGCGCCCTCGACAAGCGATATGCTGACGGCACTCGTTACGGAAGGCCGGCTGCCCGAAAGCTCAAAAGCAGGCCGGATCTTCGATATCCGATCGACAGGGTTCTGGATTGGATTTTGTGAGACGCTGTTGATCTTCGTCCTGGTCAGCGCAGAGGCATTTAATGCCCTTGCAATCATCATTGGGGCGAAGCAATTCGTGCGAAATGAGCAAATTCGCTTAATTCCGTCCTATTATCTCCTCGGCACGCTTGCCAATCTCTGCATCGCTGTGCTGTTTGCCATCCTTGCTCAACACGCCGTTGAGTTCTTGCCCGCTCGTTAACGAGACCCCGAATGCCCGTTTCGCGTATTTCTAACCGCTTCCAGAAGACCAGCGCCGAAGGCCGCGCCGCATTAGTCACTTATCTGATGGCGGGTGATCCTGACCTTGGATCGTCCTTCGCGGCGATGTGCGCTCTGCGCGACAATGGCGCCGACATTATCGAACTCGGGGCCCCATTTACCGATCCCATGGCCGATGGCGCCGCGATTCAGATGGCTGGCCAACGGAGTTTAAAGGCTGGGACAACGCTCCCCGATGTTTTCGCGCTGGCGCGGCGCTTTCGGGTCGAAGACGAAGACACGCCGATCATTCTGATGGGCTATGCTAACCCCGTCCACCGTATGGGCTACAGCGCCTTCGCCGCCGAGGCCGCCGCAGCAGGAATTGACGGAACAATCCTGGTCGATTTACCGCCGGAAGAAGACGCAGAGCTCCGCGCGGCCTATGCGGCCCACGATCTCGCGGTCATCCGTCTGGCGACGCCCACGACCAGCGAAACGCGCATGCAGACGGTTGCCGATGGGGCGTCCGGCTTTCTCTATTATGTCGCCGTGACAGGGGTCACCGGTGCGGGTTCAGCTGATCCGGCTGCCATTGCCGACGGGGTGCAAATGGCAAAACGCGTCTCTGGACTGCCAGTTTGCGTTGGATTTGGCGTGAAATCCGGAGCCCAAGCTGCCGCGATGGCCGGGATTGCCGACGGGGTTGTCGTAGGGTCCGCTTTAGTAGACCATGCGAGAAAAGCTGCCGAATCTCGGCAAAATGAGTTGGCAGCAACCGGAATGGCGTCCCTGACGCGAGAGTTGAGCGATGCCATCCGGCGAGTGCCGCAATCCGAGTTGGATCGGCGGTAGAAAGGAAAAGGCTACCATGAATTGGCTGTCGAACATCCGAACGCCTGGCTTGAAGGGGCTGCTAGGCAAGCGCGATACGCCCGAAAACCTTTGGGTGAAATGCCCGAAATCCGGGGAGCTTGTGTATCGGGCTGACCTGGAAGCGGCCTGGTGGGTCACGCCCGCCGGGGCGCATATGCGAATTTCCCCGCGCAACCGGTTTCGTCTCCTCTTCGATAATGAGCGGTGGGAGCCGATCGCGCTGCCCGCGGCGCCGAAGGACCCGCTCAAGTTTCGCGACGACAAACCATATCCGACACGTCTGAAAGCGGCGAAATCGAAAATCGACTCCCGGGACAAGACCGAGGCCGAACTCGGCGGAGATGAGGTTCGCCAGGATGACTGCATGGCCGCGGCCTTCGGCAAAATCGGCGGGGTACCAGCGATCGTTCTCGTCCAGGACTTTGCCTTTATGGGCGGATCACTTGGCATGGCCGCTGGCGAGGCCTTTATCGCCGCCGCGCAGATGGCCGTTGCCAAAAAGGCCGCGTTCATAGTCGCCACCGCGTCCGGCGGCGCACGGATGCAGGAGGGGACGCTATCCTTGATGCAGATGCCACGCACGACCCTTGCCATTCAAGAAGTGCGCGAGGCCGGGCTGCCCTATATCGTGATCCTAACAGATCCGACCTCAGGCGGTGTCTCTGCGTCCTATGCGATGCTGGGCGACATCCACATTGCCGAACCGGATGCGATGATCGCGTTTTCAGGGCCGCGTGTCATCGAGCAGACCATTCGCGAGAAATTGCCGGAAGGCTTTCAGCGGGCAGAGTTTCTGCGCGAGAAGGGCGTGATCGATATCGTCGTCGATCGCCGGGAAATGAAAGACACCTTGGCGCGCGTGATTGGCCACCTTGTGCCGAAGCGTCGGCGAAAGAATGATGTGCCCATCGGCACAGTCAATCAGCCGGTGCCGGACGCCGCGCCGCCGCCAGAGCCCGAGCCGACGAGTTCCGCCGATTGAGCCAGCAGACGACGGCCGTTTCGGAGGCCCTTGCGCGCTTTGAGGGGCGATACCCGCAGGCGATCGATCTTTCGCTTGGGCGTATTTTACATGTTCTGGAGCGTCTTGATCGGCCGCAGGACCGCTTACCGCCGGTTATTCATGTGGCCGGTACGAATGGAAAAGGGTCGACCTGCGCGTTCATCCGGGCGATGGCCGAGGCTGCCGGGCTTAAGACCCATGTCGCCACCTCTCCCCATCTTGTGCGGTTCAATGAGCGGATCCGCCTCGCCGGAAACCTGATCGAGGACGCCTATCTGATCGACGTTCTCGGCCAAGTGGAACGGGCCTTGGGCGCAGCTGAGATCACCCATTTCGAGGCGGCTATGGCCGCGTC
>JBCAWP010000218.1:0-4556 GCA_038534535.1 Pseudomonadota bacterium | reverse complement strand
GTCGAAAATGAAGCGAATCTATGTGTCTGACCAGGCCGTCATAGACGCTTTGACGAACTGGATTTGGACCAGGACAAGAACAGAAACTGTAGGCTAGCTCAGTTTGTTCTCAGAAGATTATTTAAGTCCTTGAAAAATATGGTGGGCGGTAACGGGTTCGAACCGCTGACCCTCTCGGTGTAAACGAGATGCTCTACCAGCTGAGCTAACCGCCCCTCGGAGATGTCATACGCCAAACAGTGTTAAGAGGCCAAGAACGAAAAACCGCCCGATATGAGATCAGGCGGTTTTCCATTTTCGAGGGCACCTCTCGCGCCTAATGCTTGCTGCTAAAAGCGCTCGGCTGGGACCCGCCGGACGCCGTCCGGCCACCAGAGAGGCTCGCCTGCAAGGCCGCCTCATCTTCCGCCGACCATTCGATCGGCGTCAGCGGCCGTGTCAGGGCCCGGGCGAAGACTTCATTGATGTCCGCCACTGGAATGATGGTGAGCCCCTCTTTGACGTTCTCAGGGATTTCCACGAGGTCCTTTTCATTGTCGGCCGGGATCAGAACCGTTTTGATCCCGCCGCGTAGCGCCGCGAGAAGCTTCTCTTTCAATCCGCCGATCGGCAAGACGCGCCCGCGCAGGGTCACCTCCCCGGTCATCGCGACATCACTCCAAACCGGGTTCCCCGTCAGGAGAGACACAATCGCGGTTGTCATCGCGATACCGGCCGACGGCCCATCCTTCGGCGTGGCGCCTTCCGGAACGTGCACGTGGATATCCGTCGTGTTGAATATGCTTGGCTTGATCCCGAGCGAGACAGCCCGCGCCCGCACAAGCGAGTTCGCCGCTTGGATAGACTCTTTCATGACGTCCCGGAGGTTCCCCGTCACTTTCATGCCGCCGCGGCCAGGCATCTGAACCGCTTCGATCGTGAGGAGGTCACCGCCCGTCTCGGTCCAGGCAAGCCCCGTCACAGCACCAAGCTGATTGTCTTCATCTGCAAGGCCATACCGAAACTTCCGAACGCCCGCATAGTCAGCGAGGTTTTCGGCCGTCACCGTCGTTGACACGGCCGCTTCCTGGGCGATCTCCCGCACAGACTTCCGCGCGAGGCGTGCGATCTCGCGTTCGAGCGAACGCACGCCGGCTTCCCGCGTGTAATAGCGCACGAGATCCCGAACAGCGTCGTCTTCCACGATCCATTCAGTCTCCGCGAGCCCATGGTCCTTGCGGATCTTGGGGATGAGATGGCGTTTCGCGATCTCAAGCTTCTCATCCTCGGTGTAGCCCGCAATCCGGATGATCTCCATACGGTCAAGCAAAGGCTGCGGCATATTCAGAGAGTTTGCCGTCGTGATGAACATGACGTCCGACAGGTCGTAATCCACTTCGAGATAGTGGTCGTTGAATGTCGAGTTTTGTTCGGGGTCCAATACTTCGAGCAAGGCCGAGGCCGGATCGCCGCGATAGTCCATGCCGAGCTTGTCGATCTCATCAAGCAGGAAGAGCGGATTGCCCGACTTCGCCTTCTTCATAGACTGAATGACCCGGCCAGGCATCGAGCCGATATAGGTCCGGCGGTGCCCACGAATTTCACTCTCGTCGCGCACGCCGCCAAGGGCAACGCGAACAAAATCACGCCCTGTCGCGCGCGCAATGGATTTTCCGAGCGAGGTCTTCCCGACGCCTGGCGGCCCCACAAGGCAAAGGATAGGGCCGCGCATCTTATCAGTGCGCTTTTGCACCGCGAGATACTCAAGGATCCGCTCTTTCACCTTCTCAAGCCCAAAATGGTCAGCGTCGAGAATGCTCTCAGCCTCTTCGAGATCCGTCGAGATATGTTTGCGATCGCCCCACGGTAATGAGGCGAGCCAGTCGAGATAATTGCGGACCACCGTTGACTCGGCGGACATCGGGCTCATTTGGCGCAGCTTGCGCAATTCCGCGTCTGCCTTTGCGCGCGCTTCTTCAGATAGGGGCGTATCGCGCAGCTTCTGCTCGAGTTCTGCCACCTCATCGCGCTCGCCGCCATCCTGCTCACCGAGCTCGCGCTGGATCGCCTTCATCTGCTCATTGAGGTAGTACTCGCGCTGGGTCTTCTCCATCTGGCGTTTGACCCGATTTTTGATTTTGCGCTCCATCTGAAGCATGCCCATTTCCCCCTCCATTTGGGAGAAAACGCGCTCCAAACGCTCCTTCACGTTCGCAATCTCAAGCAGCTCCTGCTTGTCAGACAGCTTGATCGACAGTTGCGCCGCCACGGTGTCAGCCAGCTTACCGGGATCGGTAATCTTCATGATTGTTGCGACCGAGTCCGGTTGGATTTTCCGGTTCAGCTTCACATAGTTCTCGAACTGATCGACCACCGCCCGCATCAAGGCTTTCACCTCGTCGGGGGCCACCTCTTCGGAGTCCATCACGGCGATCTCAGCGTCGAAATAAGCGCCGCGGTCGTTGAGATTTACGATGCGGCCGCGCGACTGTCCTTCGACCAGAACCTTCACGGTCCCATCTGGCAGCTTCAGGAGCTGCAATATGGTCGCAATTGTCCCAATGGGAAAAACATCGTCACCGGAAGGGTCATCAATGGCGGGATCGGTCTGCGCGACGAGCATGATCTCATTGTCGGCCTCATCCACCATTTCCAAGGCACGGACCGATTTATCGCGACCAACAAACAGCGGCGCCACCATTTCTGGAAAAACGACAATGTCGCGCAGGGGAAGCACGGGCAACGTTTTCGTTTGAGCCATAGATCTTTTCTCTCCTGGACACCGCTGAACCTCAGCCGATGCCATGTCTTATGCCCCCCATTCCAGGGGCGGCATTTCGTTTACAATATTTGGCGACCCAGGGTGCCGGGTTCAAGCCGGCACTGAAGGCTTTGTCAGGACGCTTCTTCGGTCTGTGCCGTTTCCGCGTGTACATACAAGGGCTTGGCCTTTCCTTCGACCACTTCCTTGTTCACAACAACCTCTGAAACACCGCGCAGATTTGGCAGTTCGAACATGGTGTCGAGGAGAATCGATTCCATAATTGACCGCAATCCGCGCGCGCCCGTCTTCCGCTCAATCGCCCGGCGCGCAACCGCCCGCAGAGCATCGTCGGTAAAGGTGAGGTCGACGTCCTCCATCTTGAAGAGACGCTGGTACTGCTTCAGGAGCGCGTTCTTCGGCTCCGTTAGGATCGAAATCAGCGCATCGACGTCGAGATCTTCGAGTGTCGCGATGACTGGCAGACGCCCAATAAATTCCGGGATCAGGCCGAATTTCTGAAGATCTTCCGGCTCAACACCCCGAAGGATTTCTCCGGTCGAGCGATCTTCCGGATGCTTCACCTCCGCGCCGAAGCCGATCGACGCCTTGTCGCCGCGCGATGAAATGATCTTGTCGAGCCCAGCAAACGCGCCGCCGCAGATAAACAGGATATTGGTCGTATCCACTTGCAGGAATTCCTGCTGGGGATGTTTCCGCCCCCCTTGTGGTGGCACGGCCGCAACCGTTCCTTCCATGATCTTCAGAAGGGCCTGCTGAACCCCCTCGCCGCTAACGTCTCGCGTAATCGATGGATTGTCCGACTTCCGGGAGATCTTATCGATCTCGTCAATGTACACGATACCCCGTTGGGCACGTTCAACATTGTAATCGGCGGCCTGGAGCAGTTTCAGAACGATGTTTTCGACATCTTCGCCGACATAGCCTGCCTCTGTGAGCGTTGTGGCGTCGGCCATCGTGAATGGCACATCGATGATCCGCGCAAGCGTTTGCGCCAGAAGCGTCTTACCGCACCCTGTGGGGCCCACGAGCAGGATATTGGACTTGGCCAGTTCGACCGCGTCGGACTTCGAGGCGTGCGACAGGCGCTTATAGTGGTTGTGCACAGCGACCGAGAGGATGCGCTTCGCATAATCCTGCGAAATCACATAATCGTCGAGAACGTCGCAGATTTCCTGCGGTGTCGGAACGCCTTCGCGCGACGAAACCATCGCCGTCTTGTTCTCTTCACGGATGATATCCATGCAGAGTTCGACACATTCATCGCAAATGAACACGGTCGGGCCAGCGATGAGCTTCTTAACCTCATGCTGGCTCTTGCCGCAAAACGAGCAATAGAGCGTATTCTTTGAGTCGCCGGAGCCGGTCTGCTTGGTCATTCTTACCTCAATGGCCGATAAGACTTAACGCTCTTTTACGCTGCATCCCATCGCTACACTATACAATCATAAGGCTGCAGGAAGCCCACGCAAGCCCCGGGCCAGTTTCCTAGCTGCATCTTTACTCTTCGTCGTCGGCCAGCGTCCGTCGATCGAAGACCCGGTCGACGATGCCAAAATCCTTTCCTTCATCGGCCGTCATAAAGGTATCGCGGTCGAGCTTCTCTTCGATCACTGCGTATTTTTGCCCGGTATGGCGCACATAAATTTCATTGAGACGTCGCTTCAGATCGATAATCTCTTCGGCGTGACGTTCGATGTCTGTTGCCACGCCCTGATAGCCGCCAGACGGCTGATGGACCATGATTCGTGAGTTTGGTAGCGCCGTGCGCATGCCCTCCTCCCCGGCCGCAAGC
>JBCAWP010000217.1:0-4570 GCA_038534535.1 Pseudomonadota bacterium | reverse complement strand
GATGCGAGCAATGTGGTGGATGCCCCCGCGGTGAGTGTGATTACCCCGGTCGACTACGATCATAAGCAATTCCTGGGGAACGACCTGTCGCGGATCGCTTGGGAAAAGGCGGGTATTATCAAGCGCGGATGCCCGGTTGTGTCAGCGATCCAGTCGGACGTGCCGGCAGGTGTGATCGCTGAGGAGGCTTTTGCGCTCGGCGCGCCGTTAAACGTGCTTTCGCCCGCCGATATTGCCGCTGCGCCACGGGAATTGTCCTTGCTCGGGGCGCATCAAAGGGCGAATGCCGCGCTCGCCATCAAGGCGCTGCAGATCTGGGGAGATTTGCGGATGACCCAGGAGGCCTTTGTGACCGGTGGAGCGGCGGCGGACTGGCCGGCCCGGCTCCAAAGGCTGGCGTCGGGGCCCTTGTCGGAGCGGGTCAGCCCCGCGGAGCTTTGGCTCGACGGCGGCCATAACCCCCATGCTGCCCGGGCGATTGCCGAATATCTTCAGGCGCTGCCGGGCCGCACTGTGCTGGTGACCGCGATGATGGCAGGAAAGGATTCTGCCGGCTTCTTCAGGGCGTTCAGCGCGCTGGTGCCCGAGGTCTTTACCTGTCCAAATGCATCGGGACACAAAGGTGCCGCGCCAGAGGTGCTTGCCGCGGCGGCGCAGTCGGCTGGGCTAACGTCCGAGGCGCATGGATCTTTCGACGAGGCCTTATCGGCGGCTGCTAAGGCCGGACCGGCGCGCATCCTGATTTGTGGGTCGCTCTATCTGGCGGGCGATGTGTTATCGGCAAACGGGCAAGTCCCCGTCTGATTAGACCTCGGGTCGCCAGTCTGGCGACGCAAGTTCGAAGCCCGAAAACTCAAATCCTGGCGCGACGATGCACGAGACGAGCGTCCAAGCGCCAAGGGTTTCGGCGGTCTGCCAATGATTAGCAGGTACAACGCATTGGGGGCGCTGACCGCTCCTTATGTCGGGGCCGAGCCTCACGGGCTCAGCGCCTTTGCCGTCTGGCGCGGACAGGGTGAGGGCGAGGGGCCCCCCCGCATGCCAGAGCCAGATTTCATCGGCATCGACGCGGTGCCAATGGGAGAGTTCATCGGCCTGCAGGAGGAAGTAGATCGCAGTGCAGGCCGCGCGGCCCTCGCCGGGTGAACGGAAAGTCTCGACATAATGGCCGCCTTCCGGATGAGGTGTCATGCCGAACAGGCGGATAATCTCGGCCGGCGCGAGGTCCCCGGATAGGGCCGGCACGGCTTAGAACCGGTCTTTCCGGCCGCGGATTTCCGCGAAGGTCGCGACGGGATCACCGGCATGGCCCATGGCGGCTTGGAGGGCGGGGTTATCAGCGCGCAAAAAGGGATTTGTGTCGAGTTCGCGGCCGAGCGCCATGGGGACGGTCCAGTCGCCTCTGGACCGCTTCTCCTTGATTTCGGCGACATAGTCGGCGAGCGCGGTATTGTCAGGCTCGATTGTAACGGCGAACCGGGCATTCGCCTCTGTATATTCGTGCGCGCAATAGAGCGTCGTCCCGGCATCGAGTTCTTTGATGAGGGACAAGCTTTCCCACATCATTGCGGGGGTTCCTTCGAAGACGCGTCCGCAGCCGAGGGCGAAGACTGCATCGCCCACAAAGGCGACGTTGTCTTCGGCGAAGTGAAATGCGATGTGGCCGAGCGTATGGCCCGGAACTTCGAGAACGTCGGCAACCCGACTGCCGAGCTTCACCTGGTCACACATGCCCACGAGCCGCTCGATCCCTGGGATCTTTTCGGCCTCGCCACCTGGCCCGATGATCTGACAGCCGGTGGCGTCTTTGATGGCGAGGTTCCCGCCGGCATGGTCTGGATGCCAGTGGGTGTTCCAGATTTGCGTGATGGACCAGCCTTTGGCCTCGGCTTGCTTGAGATACTCCTGCGCATCGGGTGTATCGATGCAGGCGGTTTCGCCGCTCTCGGTCTCGTGGATCAAAAAGCCGTAATTGTCTTTCAGGCAAGGAAACTGATGTATTTGGAGCATAAGTCTATCGGTGGTCAGAGTTGGCGCCGGATGTTTCGCCTACCATAACAGAGTTCATGCGTCAGGATGTGACCTCCCTTGAAGCTTTTTATTCCGGTCCCCTCGGCTCGATGGCGGCGCGGACGCTGGCTATGCGGATTTCGGCACTTTGGGGCAATCTTGCGGGCGAGGACCTGCTCGGCGTTGGATTTTCGACCCCGCTCCTTCAACCCTTTGCGCGGAGTGCCCGATGTGCCATCGCGGCCATGCCGGAGGCGCAGGGCGCGCTGACCTGGCAGGCCAGCGATCGCGGCGTTGCAACCAGCCTCGTCGATGAAACACGCTTACCGTTTCGGGATGGCATATTTTCGCGGGTGATTCTGATGCATGGCTTGGAGGAGGCCGCAGCGCCCGAGGCGATGCTGCGAGAAATCTGGCGGGTGATGACGCCCGAGGCGCTCGTTATCGTGATTGCCGCCAATCGCCTTGGTTTGTGGGCGCGGGCTGAATCGACGCCCTTTGGCCATGGGCGGCCGTGGACGCGCGGCCAGCTGACGCGCCTGTTAGGTGACGCCCTCTTCCAAACGACGGCATGGACCTATGGGCTCCATATGCCGCCAACGAAATGGCGACCTGTGCTGTCGGTTGCGGAGCCCTGGGAGCGGGTCGGGGAAACGCTCAGCCGCGGTATGGGCGGGGCAGTGCTCGTTGAAGCGCGCAAGCGGTTGTATGCCGATACAGGTGGCCGGGCGATCGGCGTTTCGCCTGTGAAAGCGGTGAGAGCGCGTAAAGGATTGGCGCGGCTGCCCAGAGATTGATCACTTGCAGCCGGGCGACTGGCGCACGCGATCAGCGGATTGACCTGCCGGCCTGACCGGGCGTAGCTTAAAACCCTATGAATGCAGGAAATAAGCCATGAAATTGGTCACCGCGATCTTCAAACCGAGCCGGCTCGACGCCGTTATTGATGCGCTTGGCGCCGCAGGCGCGTCTGGTCTGACCGTATCGGAGGTGCGGGGATACGGCCGCCAGCAGGGCAAAACAGAAGTCTATCGCGGCGCGGAATATGAGGTTCGTCTCCTTCCGAAAGTTCAGGTCGATGTCGCGTGTTCTGATGAATCCGTTGACCGGGTAGTCGAGGCCATCCAAGGCGCGGCCAATACAGGAACCATCGGCGATGGAAAGATCTTCGTGCGCGGGCTCGATACCGTGATCCGTATTCGGACCGGTGAGCGCGACGAAAAGGCCGTCGCCGGCTAAAGACAAGGGCGGTCCCGTGGTTTGACGGCCTGCGCAGTTGGGCACATTTGTCCGCTTCCCGCCGACCGCACGCGACGCTATATGCTGGTCATGACGACTCAGCGCGACAAGATCCGTAATTTCTCGATTATTGCTCATATCGACCACGGGAAATCGACCCTGGCCGATCGGTTGATCCAGACATGTGGTGGTCTGACGGACCGGGAAATGTCCGAACAGGTGCTCGATTCGATGGATATCGAGAAAGAGCGAGGCATTACGATCAAGGCTCAGACCGTTCGCCTCGGCTATACGGCGAAGGATGGGGAGACTTATGTCCTCAACCTGATGGATACGCCGGGCCATGTGGATTTTTCCTATGAAGTCTCCCGCTGCCTGGCCGCTTGCGAAGGATCCCTGCTCGTGGTTGACGCCTCCCAGGGCGTCGAGGCCCAGACGCTAGCGAATGTTTATCAGGCGATCGAACAGGACCATGACATCGTGCCGGTTTTGAACAAAGTCGATCTGCCGGCCGCGGATGTGTTTCGCGTGTCGGAGCAGATTGAGGATGTGATCGGCCTTGATGCCACCGACGCGATCCAGTGTTCGGCGAAGACGGGCCTTGGGATCGAGGATGTGCTTGAGGCCATCGTTCAACGCCTGCCTGCCCCCGCCGAGGGCGATCCTGACAATCCGCTGAAAGTCTCGCTCGTGGACGCCTATTACGATCCGTATATGGGCGTCGTGGTCATCGTTCGTGTTGTCGATGGTCTTCTCAAAAAGAAGCAAAAAATCAGGATGATGCGCACCGGCGCGACCTATGAAATCGATAATGTCGGCGTATTCGGGCCGAAGCCGACCCATGTGGATGCGCTGGGGCCAGGCGAGGTTGGGTTCCTCGTCGCCTCGATCAAAGAAGTTGCCGATTGTTCGGTCGGGGACACGATTACCGAAGATCGCCGACCGGCAGAGGCGCCGCTGCCGGGATATAAGGATGTCCAGCCGGTGGTCTTCTGCGGATTGTTCCCGGTTGACGCCAGCGACTTTGATGATCTGCGCGCGGCGATGGGGAAGCTGCGCCTGAACGACGCAAGCTTCTCCTGGGAAATGGAAACCTCGGCCGCGCTCGGCATGGGGTTTCGGTGCGGCTTTCTCGGATTGCTCCATTTGGAGATCATCCAAGAGCGTCTATCGCGCGAGTTCGACCTCGACCTGATCGCAACGGCGCCGAGCGTTGTCTACGAACTGACGATGACGGATGGGACGGAGCTGGAACTCCACAATCCAGGGTTCTCGAATCTCCGATATCTTGACGACATCAGGCATGTCTGCAGGATTGTGG
>JBCAWP010000216.1:0-4582 GCA_038534535.1 Pseudomonadota bacterium | reverse complement strand
CAAGCATCTCCGCGCGGCGGCGGGCATAACAAAACTGTCACTAAATCAGGACTCACGCCCGCGAGAATTCTCGATAACGGTTGAACGCGACGGTCGTTTTCAATCTTGAACGCATGTTGGATCCCCTCATCGTGCGTTTGATAATCATTCTCAAGAAAACCTTCTTGCAGATCGCTTTTGAGATTGCAACTGATTCTCATTTCCAGTATCAGAACATTAAATTTGATGACGAAGAGGGACCTCAGATGACCATTCAGATCCGCGCTCAGATGCTGGGCGCCGCTTTCGCCCTTGGCCTGGTATCGGCGTGTGCGACGCCGGCGACCCTCTCGGCCGACGCGCCAGCCCCCATCACCAGCCCCGCGCAAGGCACAGACGCCGCAACATTTGAGCGAGACCGCGACGCGATCCTCGCAATGGCGGGCGCGTTCGAGGTGACATTCGATTTCACGGAGACCGTCTCATTCGTGGAGGGCTATGAGCTGAAAGAGCCGAAACTCTCTGGGGCCCATGAAGTCGTGCGGGTGATCGAAGACAGCGGTGAATTCATCAGCCTACAGCACCTCCTCGTCGTGGGCCCAGATGAAAGTCCGTTCGTTGTGAAGCACTGGCGCCAGGATTGGCGTTATGAGCCGGCGCGCGTGCTTATGTTCATTGGCGGCAACGCTTGGGAGTGGCGCGATGTGCCCGCCGCAGAGCGCGCGGGAAAATGGTCGCAGACCGTCTACCAAGTCGACGACACGCCACGCTACGGCGCAGTCGGGGACTGGTCCTATGAGGATGGCGTCACGGAATGGACGCCTCCGCAGGAATGGCGCCCCCTCCCGCGCCGGGACATGACAACGCGCGACGATTACCATGCTGTTGATGCAATCAACCGGCACGCCATCACACCCTCGGGCTGGGTCCACGAACAAGACAATTCAAAACTCATCCTCTCGGGCAATCCGAAGGCCCTGGTGCGCGAAGTCGGCGTGAACACTTATCGGCGCAATGATGCGTTCCCCGTCGCCGCGGCGGATGAATATTGGCAGGCCACGGCTGACTATTGGGCGGGTATCCGGGCCGAATGGGCTCAGATTGAAGCGGACAATGAGCGGTTCGCGATCACGATCAAGGGCGAGACCGAAGCCCTCTACAATCCGCTGCTCGGCCTCGCCATGGGCGTGAAAGACGGAGAGATGGACGTTGAAGCAGCGCTCGTCGAAGCCCGGAGCGTGATTAAGCAATTTGTCACCCCGGAGATCGGGGACTTGGCTGATCGCCTGCGGCCAACGACCGAACTGGCCGCGGCGCAATATTGATCATGCCGCGCACGTTTGCCGCGATACTGGTGTCGGCGGCCGCGCCCCTTCTTGGGTACGCCGACACAGCCTATATCGAGCCATCCACTTATGCGCCGCAGAGCGCAAGGCGCCCGGCCTCAGATTAGGATGATCGCCAGAAGCCCGGCCTGCCCGGCGGCGCCGGTCAGACTTGCGACCGCTTCGGCTTGACCTTCGCCCGCTTCCAAGGCTTTGGAAGCACGAACAGATAGATCCCTGTGCCCCACATGATCACCAATAAAACGCCTGCGGGAAGGAAGAGATAGAGCTTCACCCAGCCCGCAAAGAACGAGCCGTCATGGATGCTCTCAATCAGATCAGAGCGCCGATACGCCACGTTCAACACGTCAGACGTGCGGGTATCAATCTGGATTTCCCAGCCCGACTTGGCCCGGACCTTAGCGATGCCTTTGTCCGGCCGAACATCGATCCGGTCAATATCGGACCATTCAGAGATTTGTGTCTCGGGATAGGCCCGTGCGGCCTCCACCATCTGTTGATAGCTGATCTCCGGAATCTGCTCGGTCACCACGCCTTTTGAGGTCGGAGGCTGTATCCAGGCCACTTCCTTTTTCAACATCAACAGAGTGCCCGCCATGAACATCACGCCCGCCGGCAGGAGAATGGCGAGCGACAACCAGTAGTGAATCTGGCGGAAAAGACGTTTGGGGTTCACTCTCATCTGTCGGTCGCCGGGTCGCGGTGTCCAACCGACCGATGACGGGCCGGCTGGATTCCGAGAGCTTATGGAATTTGCCCCCCGGGCACCCACGGCGCGCCAGCCTCGAGCAAGTCTCTTTCATAGGCGGGGATCGTGGTTTCGACGAGGGTCGTCAGCCGCGTGCGAATGTCATCGAAGTCCGCCTGGGCAAACTCAAATTGATCGCGGTGCGTCTGCGTCGGGCCGTAGGTCGAGGCGCCAAGGCCGAGCAGGACCGTGTTCAGTCGGCTCTGCACCGTCGCCAGCGTGCGCTCGGACACGGCATTGCGCGCCTTGTTGCCATTTAGAAGCGTATCGATCGCATTCACTTCGGTGCGAATAGCCTGCCAGCCATTATCCAAACTGACCGGATCTCCCCCTGCCGCCCGGTCCTTGGCTGCGGCAAGCAGGGTCACCTTTTGCTCAAGTTCGGCAAGTGTCAGAACCGTCGCCGTCACCGATCGATAGAAATCGGAGACCTCGACCCAGAAGTCGGTCGCATCGGCTTGGGCTGGAAGCGCGCCATCGCGCAGCCGCTCAACCATAAAGGATTGCGGGCCCACAAGCTCGGTGGTTTCGCCGCGCACGCGCTTGGAAAGGGAGACGGTATATTCGCCTGGTGCAACAAGGAAGCCGGTGGGCTCCTCTTCGTCCACCCCTTCTTCGGGGATGACCACTGCGCCCCGGTCCGGAAACCGCAGGTCCCAATTGACCCGGTGAAAGCCCTTTTTCGCCGGTCCGCTGAGCCGGCGAACAACATTGCCGTCGGAATCGCGCACGGTCAGGAGGATCGTCGGCGCGGTCTCCTGAAGTTCCGTGGTAATGGCATCAAAGCCTGGAAACGGCGTATCCTCGCCTTGTTCGACAAGCGGCCGTTCCCGTTCTCGGCGGGCCTCTTGAAGGGATTGGATGTCCTCGGCGAGATAATAGGTGAAGTTCGCGCCGAAGGGGGGGTTGGGCGCACGATAATATCCGTGTCCTTGCGCGCCGCCCTCGGAAAACGCCAAGGGATGCTGCTCAATATACCAAAGCGCCGTGCGCCCCGGGAACAGCATCGCCTCCTCTTCGAGGCTCGACTCGGTCAATTCGCGCAATGGCGAGATGTCGTCCACGATGAAGAAACCACGGCCGAAGCTGGCGGCGACGAGATCGTCTTCCCGGCGCTGGATCGTCACATCACGGAACGAGATGGTGGGCGCGTCGCCGGTTAACTCGACCCATTTCTGGCCGCCATCCAATGTGAAGAACAGGCCGAATTCGGTGGCCGTGAATAAGAGGTTCGGGTTCACATGATCCTGGACGATCCGCCAGACCAGGTGACGATCTTCCAGATTGCCCGTGATATCGCGCCAGCGCCGACCACGATCGGTGCTCTTCAAGAGATACGGCGTGTAGTCACCATATTTGTGATTATCGAGCGCAACATAGACCGTGTCTGGATCAAACAGGTCGGCGCGGATGTCATTCACAAACGCCGTATCCGGCACACCGGGCAAGCTCCCGACCTCGACGCGCCGCCAACTATCGCCCCCATTCTCCGTGATCTGAATGAGGCCGTCATCGGTCCCGACATAGATGATGTCCTCATCCAGTGGCGACTCTCCGAGCGACGTGATCGTATTGTACTGGGACATCGCAAGCAGATCCCAGCCCGCGTCCCAGCTCCATTGACGGCCCTGGACCGGTAATTCCAACCGCTCTTGATCCCGCGTTAGATCCTCTGAGATCGGTGTCCAGCTATCGCCGCGGTCATCAGACCGCCAAACGCGTTGTGAGGCAAAGTATAGCCGCGTCGGCTCGTGCTGGCTCACAAATATCGGCGCATCCCAATTCCAACGCTCTACCGGATCGCCAGGTGCCGGCTGCGGTTGGATATGTACCACTTCGCCGGTGATCCGATCCACGCGGGCCAAATTGCCCTGCTGCCATTCGGCATACATGATATCCGGATTGCCGGGCTCAATGGCCGATTGGTGACCGTCTGCGAACAAGGTGATGAACCAATCGGAATTTCTGATCCCGTGGCGATTGTCGGTTCGGGATGGGCCGCCTTGAGAATTGTTGTCTTGGGTTCCGCCATAAACAAAATAGAACGGCTCGGCGTCATCCACGGCGACCTTGTAGAACTGGGTCACGGGCAAATTGTCGATAAATCGCCAAGTCTTGGTGTGGTCATAGCTCTCATAAAGGCCACCATCCGATCCGAACAGAATATACTCCGGATCGTCCGGCCGGAACGCAATCGCATGGTCGTCGACATGCTTGTACTCATTGTTGAGGTCAGTCCAGGTCGCCCCGCCATCGTTTGAGATCTGCGACGTATTCGAGACCATATAGATCCGATCGAACACGTGCGGGCTCGCATAGAGTTCCTGGTAATAGTGCGGGCCGGTTCCGGCGCCGACGGCGTCCGACATCTTCTCCCAGCTGGCCCCGCGATTTGTCGATTTCCAAACCCCGCCCTCTCTACGGTCGAGTTCGATCGCCGCATAAATCACGTCCGGGCGGATGGGAGACAGAGCCAGACCAATCTTCCCCATATTGCCTTCTGGCAAAT
>JBCAWP010000215.1:0-4603 GCA_038534535.1 Pseudomonadota bacterium | reverse complement strand
ATGAGCTGGAACTGTTCCCGGGACGCTTCTGGCGCGACCGGACGGGCAACTACCGATCTATTTCGGTTCAATATCCGCCGCCAGCGCTTGGTTCGCTTGAAGTCGCGGACAGAGATCCGAACAGACCGGCAGGCATTACAGTTTGGGCAGGCTGGCCTGTAGGCAATGCCCTGGGACCGGCGAAACCCAGCCTGGCTCAACATTGAATGGACCCCGTCGGAATCTGAAATCGAAAGGCTCGTGAATGCCTTACGTTCGCGTCGACCCTCAAGGTAAGGGCAGGGCGCTGGCGCGGTCATGTAAAACCGGAGCGTCCGCCGAAAGCCGGTCTGGAACAGTTGCGAGTCGCTATATTTCATACGCCTAATATGACCATTCAAAACCCAAACCGCCAAGGGGCGACTGCTGTAAACGTCGCCCAGATAAGAAGAACGAGCGGCCCACCGAACCGAAGATAGTCGGAGAAGCGATAGTGCCCGGGCCCCATGACCAAAAGGTTAGTCTGGTAGGCAATCGGCGTCGCAAAACAACAATTCGCGGCGTAGATGACGGCGAGGACAAAAGGAAGCGGATCCGTGCCGAGTTCCTGAGCGGTTGAAATCGCGACCGGCGTGAAGAGAACAGCCGTCGCCGCATTGCTTAGAATATTGGTTATGATCGCGACGGTGAGGAAGATTGCCGAGAGGACGACAAGCGGCCCGTAAGGTTGTGTGACTTCCACAATGGAGTGGGCGATCAGCGCCATCGCGCCCGTTTCCTCGAGTGCGCGACCCATAGCGATCGCGGCGCCGATTAAGAGAAATATCCTCAGATCTAATGCCCGCCCGGCTTGGCGGACATTCAGGCAGCCAAGCACGATCATCGCGACAGCTGCGATGACAGCGGCATGGAGGATCGGGAGGAGTTCGAAGGCGGCGATCGCCACCATGGCTCCGGCTACAACCCGCGCAGCAAGCGCGCGCGCCGTGATCGGTATCTCGGTACTCGACCATTCAAGCAGGATCAAATCCTTGTTCTGCCGGATCTGATTGAACGCGTCAGGCGGCGCACATAAAAGTAAGGTGTCGCCCGCCTCCAGGCGAATATCGTTCAGCTGGGATCGGATCATGCGCGAGCGGCGTTGAATTCCGAGGACCACGGTGCCTGTGAGGCGGCGGAAGCCGAGAAGCTCGACGGTACGCCCGGCCATACGCGACCCAGGGGCGATGATCGCTTCCGTCAGGAGGAGCGATTGTGGGCGGTCATCATCAAGGCGCGGGCCGCCGCCGGATTGCCACATCTGCTTGAGAAGTTCTGGCCTGGAGGCGAGGGCGTCTGCCAGCACCTTTCGGGTCGCGGCGACGATAACAAGATCACCCGGCGTGAGCTGCGCATCTTCGAAAGGGGGCAGAATGGCTTGTTCGCCCCTTTGGATCAGCCGCACGGTCATACCCGGCAAATCTTTGAACATGCCGGCCACCGGCGCCTTGCCGGACAGGAAGTGACCATGGGTGACCTCGATCTGCGCGACGTAGTGTTTGCCGCTGCCCACGGCGATCGTCTTCGACATGTCTTCCCGGTCAGGAAGAAAGATACGGGAGCCGAGAAATATGTAGGCAGAGCCGACCAGAGAGAGAATCACACCGAGGGACGTGAGTTCAAAAAAGCCGATCGAGACGCCGCCAATGCGACGGAAAGATTCTGCGGCCAAGAGATTGGTCGATGTGCCGATCAGCGTGGTCATGCCGGCAAAGACACTGACGAAGCTTAAGGGCATCATCAGGCGAGAGGGCCCAACCCCCATGCGCAGGGCGATCGCGCTCATTACGGGGAGGAACATGATCACGACGGGGGTATTATTGATAAATGCGCTCGTCACATAGACCGCAAGAAAGGCGCCGATCAGCGTCTGGATCGGCCGGCGGTCATAGGAGGCCAGGAGCGCTTTCGTCGGTCCATCCAAGGCACCAGTCTGAAAGAGGCCCTGACCAACGACGAGCAGGGCCATGATGGTGATGAGCGCCGGATTGCCGAACCCGGCAAGGAGCGTGTTGGCGCTAACGGGGTCGCCGTTCACCCCGACAGCACCAGGGAGCGCAAACAGGAGGAGGAGTACGGAAATAATCGCGATGGAAATGAGCTCCATCGGCCACCGATCCGCCGCATAAAGAACAATGGACAGCCCCACCACGACCAAGGTGAGCCACATGGTCCAATCTGCTAAAAACGCTGCGAACATTTCCGCTCCGACACCAAAGTGTCACTGATTAGCGTTCGTCAGTCCGATAGTTCAAGCAGAATGCTGATCCGCCGATTGGCTGGGTCGTGCGGGCGCGTGGGAAAGAGGGGGGCCGTGTCAGCAAGACCGGTTACGGCTTTGAATTTTTTCGGATCTACGCCGAAGGCTATGAACGCTGCGCGGGCAGAGAGGGCGCGCCCCGCGGACAAGGTCCAATTATCCGCGCCGGCCAGCTGGCTTGGGAAGGCGTCGGTATGACCCTCAATCGTGAGCTGGGCAGCTTCAGCCTGGAGGGTCGGCGCAATCTGGCGCAGAAGGTCTTTGCCGGAGGGGGTAAGAGCGGTCTCTCCATTAGCGAAGAGGGCGCCGGTTGATGTGTCGGAAAGTTCGAGGCGGAGGCCATCGGGCAAGGCCGCAACGCGCACAGCGTGGTCGTCCCGCGAGGACCAAGGCTCGGCTTTGAGCGTGTCCGACAGGAGTTGCCACCGATTGCTGGTCGCGGCGACTGCCGTCCGGGTCGACACGTCTGCCCCTGCGATATAGGCCGCTATGGATTGGCGCTCGCCGTCAGACCGGTCGGCGACCACCCAAAGGAGCACAAAAAAGGCCACCAGCGCGGTGAGGAAGTCCGCATAAGCGAGCTTCCACTGGCCGGGACGCCGGGATTCTCCGCGGCGCTGGCCCCGACCTCGCCAGTGTGTGGCTGAGGAATAGCGTGCCATATCAATCATCTTTCTGATGTGATGACAGACATAACAGGTCATGGTTGAGATCGCTTGATCGTTCGGGCGGTGATTTAGATGAAATTTGGCCTATCAAGGCAGATGGGTCACAGAATGGAGAGTCCCGATGGCAAAATGTGCATTTCTTGGCCTGGGTGTGATGGGATTTCCGATGGCGGGACACCTCGCCCGAACCGGCCACTCGGTGACCGTCTGGAATAGATCACCGGACAAGCGGGGCGCCTGGGAGGCGGCGCATCGCGGGAGCGCGAGCGAGACGGCCATTGATGCCGTCTTCGGAAAGGAATTCGTCTTCCTGTGCCTAGGCGACGACCCGGATGTGCGTGACGTGTACGACGCGATTGAGCCGAATATTGCGGCGGGTATGACGATTGTTGACCACACGACGGCATCCCGGGCGTTGGCGGTCGACCTGGCCGAGCGGGCCTCTGGCAAAGGCGCGGCGTTCCTAGATGCCCCGATCTCAGGGGGACAGGCGGGCGCCGAAGCGGGGCAACTCGCCATTATGTGTGGCGGCAGCGAGATGGCATTTGCTGCGGCTGAGCCCGTCATGGACGCCTATGGCAAGGCGATTGTCCATGTGGGGCCCAGCGGGGCGGGCCAGCTGTGTAAGTCTGTCAATCAGATTTGTATCGCAGGGGCGGTCCAGGGTCTCGCCGAAGGACTCGCCTTTGCGCTCAAGAATGATCTCGATGTGGCCAAGGTGATCGCAGCAGTCAGCGGGGGCGCGGCGCAGAGTTGGCAAATGGTCAATCGCTGGCAAACCATGGTTGATGACGAGTTCGACCACGGGTTCGCTGTCGACTGGATGCGAAAGGATCTCCGGATTGCGCTGGAGGCTGCCAGGGAGAGCGGAGCGCAGTTGCCCGTCGCAGCGCTTGTTGACCAGTTTTACGCCGATATCCAATCGGCCGGCGGCGGACGCTGGGACACGTCCAGCTTGATCAAGCGCCTGACTGACCCAAGCTGATATGCGTCAAATCGAAATCCATTGTCCCCATGGCGATGCCTTTGAGAATGTTATCAGCGCGGTGAAGTCTGCCAAGCCGGTCGACTATTGGGTTCTGTTCCCTGAGCGGCAGGACCGGCGGATCGTCAACGTTTTTTTACGTGACGGGTCGAGCCAGAGTCTCGTCGATGCGGTTCAGCAATGTCTAGAGGCCGAAACCAAATGGCGCATCGTCGTCATTCCGATAGAGGCAACGGTCCCTCCGCTCGAAGGCGCTGATAAGGACAAAAAGCGAGACAATGAAATTGCGCTCCGCGAAGAGCTTCTGACGGACGTGGCACGGGGTGCGGCGCTCGATCTAAACTTCATCGCTATGGTCGTTCTCTCGACGATCGTTGCGGCGATCGGATTGAATTCCGATGGCGTCGCAGCCGTGATCGGCGCAATGGTCATCGCGCCGCTCCTTGGGCCTATTCTGGGGTTCGCCATGGGGTCGGCCCTTGGCCGACGGTCGCTCTTGGCGACATCAGCAAAGACGCTTGCCGCCGGCGTTACAATTGCCCTCGGGATTTCGCTGATCATTTCCTTCATCCTGCCCATCAACCTTGAGAGCCGGGAGCTTATGTCCCGGGCCGAAGTGCGCCTTGACGGCGTCGCACTCGCGCTCGCAGCGGGCGGCGCTGCTGCCCTCAG
>JBCAWP010000214.1:0-4618 GCA_038534535.1 Pseudomonadota bacterium | reverse complement strand
GGATTGGCGTGGCGATTCTGAGGTTATGGATTCCTACACCATTCCGAGCATGACTTTGGACTCTTCCGACTTTGTGGACATGTCGCGAGAAGCTGGTCGCATCCTAGCCGACAAGCTCTTGGATCAGATCTACCCGGTTCAAGTCATGGCGCGAGATGGGGACGAGGTTTGGATTAGCCGCGGCGCAGATGCCGGATACGAAGTCGGCGACACATTGCGGGTCCTATCCGGTGCCGGGACTTCAGAAGTGCTCAAACATCCGGTGACCGGCGAGGTGCTCGGTGTGCGAGAGAAAAGTCTTGGGCAGATCGAGGTCACGTCGGTCGAACCAAAGTTTACAGTTGCGAAGATTATCGAAGAAAAAGGTAACATCGGCGAGGGCGCTATCGTTCGCAGATGATCGTCTGCGAACACAATGAAGTCGACGGAAATGCTGGTAAAAGGGGAACGGCGTGCGATTGTTGGTGATAGCTGGGTTAGGCTTACTCTTTGTTGGCATCGTCGGCGCATTTGCCGTGTCTGGTCTATTTTCTGGCGGCCAAGCCCCTGAAACGACATCGGCCACCCTTGGCACGCCGCGAATAGCGATTGCAACAAGTGGCACTATGCAAGCCATCCTCGAAGCGAATGAGGAGTCGGATGATTGCGATGCCGAATTGCAAGATGGCTCCGATATAGCGCCAACGCGTGAAGACAGTTCTGAAGAGGATGAAAGCTCCGAGGCAAACACTGAAGTCCGTCAGAACCGTCAGAACCGTCAGAACCGTCAGAACCGTCAGAACCGTCAGAACGAAATTGAGCGTCTGAGTGGCTCAAGGTGCGTGCAAAACCTATTATACGATATTTTGACCAATCGTTTTGAGGGGCAGCTTAGCGGCGCTTTGTCCGCGAGCGAGCGCTTCGATGTCGCAGAACCATCCTCTGTCCTTGCAGCATTCAAATCGATGGCGCAGTCGAAAGTCGAAGCGATTGCTGCCGAAGCAGAAGCACGGGCTGCGGCGGCAAACCAAGGCTCTCGTCCAACGAGTCTGGCGTCTTTGCTGGGGATCACAGACTCTGGCAAGCAAGGCGACCCTGTCGAGGAGTTTCAGAAGCTATTGCTGTCTCAAGGTGGCGGCGCGTCTTCCACAGATTTTTCAGTGATCGCAGAAGAGCTCGACGTCGATTACTTCTTGTTCGTTGGCATCGGCGAGCCGGGCTTCTTCTTCGACATTATAGAACGCGCATATGAGGATAATCAGTCGGTTGTTTTGCGCGCCAATCCCTTTTTCACATATCGCCTCTATGATGTGACAAACAAAAGGATCGTTTACGCCGCGCAAGAGCGTCTTCAAGGCGGTCTCGCAATTGATTTGGATCGCTCCGCTTATGGGCGGCTATACGATGCTGGGGTTCGCTCAACGCGGAGCCTCGGGGATGCCCTCCGCGCGACCTTTGCAGACGTGGAGTTTAAGCAGTTTGGCTCCGTTTCCGCGGCTGTCGCGCGACAAGTCCTAGACAGTGTCTCTCCGGCAGCGCTTATAGTTTCGAGCGCGGCCGCGGGTTCAGAACCCAACCTATTTATCACGCGCGGGTCTAATGACGGTGTGCGGGTCGGCGATGAATTCGATGTTCAGCAAGTTCGCAAAGATGCCTCCGGTCAACGCATTCGAGTTTTGGATCCCGCGACGGGAATCGAACTGTCGCCGCCGACCGATGTAATTGGACGCGTGCGTGTCTCGGAAGTGTCGCTGAATAGCAATGTGGCTACTGTGCGTACTGTCCAGGGGGATGCCATGATGTTCGAGCATGGCGACGGCGTGACGCGCGTCGGGAGCGCAATGGCCGGCGCTTCGACGCGGGAGCCTGGTTTTGGAGCCCGCCCGCAACACTCAGATTCACTCAAGTTGGGCGTTCAGCGTTCGGCCGATAATGCGGCACGCGTTGCGGTGAGTGAATTCGAGATCGTCGGGCTTTCCGACGGCCAGACGGTCAATCAACTCCAAGAGCTCATTGCTCGGTCTCTGACCCGCCGTTTGTCGGGTGACCGACGCTATCAAGTGGTCAACCGGCAAGATCTTGACCGAATCCAAGACGAATTTGACCTCTCACTGGAAGTGCGTGGAGAGCTACCGAGCGGTCAGCGCGCGCCTGTCAGCATTGCCGGATACATCGTGAGCGGTGTGGTGGAAATTGATGAAGACGAAGTGCGGCGGACCATTTCGCTTAGGGGCGAGTCACGTGATCTACCTTCGATCTTCGAGCTGCGCGCGAGTGGGGAAGTTTCAATTGTAGATACGCGCGCTGAGATTATCGCTGCCGAACAAGTGCTGATCACTCAGCGCGTGCGCAGTTCAGATCTGGGTGAAGCGGGACCTCGCGGCGCACTAGCCGATGAATTTTCCAAAACCGCGGCCAGCCTGTTACGCTCGACGCTTTACCCCTTACGTGTCGTTCAAATTCAAGAAGGCAGTGGCAATTTCGTCATTAATGGCGGGATCGATTCTGGCCTCGAAGTCGGTGCGACCCTCAATGCCTATGCCATCGGCGCACCTGTAATCGACTTTGACACAGGGATCGAGCTTGCACCGGGTTCACGCACACTTGTCGGAACGCTGACCGTCATTGATGTGACTGATCAAATCAGCACGGCCGAAGCGAGCGTATTGGATGCCGAACTTAAAGTCGGATCCTTGGTTGAGGTGACGCAACGGCCTGCTGCGGCGCGCCCAGCCGCCACCACGCCTTCCGCGAGCACGAATAATTCAAATCCTAAGACAAGCACCGAAGACGAGATAGACGTACCGTTTTAAGCAATAGGGCCCTGTGAGCTGGGATGAAAGGACGAGCAAGATGCTAAGTATCCGTGCGACGAAGAAACTCGCTATGTTGAGTCTGATCGGAGCGTTGGCCGCGGCGCCCGCGACGGCTCAAGGATTGGGCGGACTTCTGAATAGAGCGCTTGATGTTGTTGACGGCGACGATAACGGAAATCAACAGAGCCCGCCGCCGGTGCCGCAGCAGTTGGGCATCATGGCCAACGAGCAGTCGATTACGCTTGGCGGGTACTCTTCGAGCTTTAATACCATACGGGGCCTGATGAGTGCCGGTGATTATTCTGAGGCGATCGCCATCTATTCTGGCGAGAAGAAGCAGTCGAATGCGGGCTTGGGAAATTTCGTATCCACCAATGATCAGTTTCTCCGCAACGCTGAGCTGGGCGTTATGCAGTTTGAGCGAGGCCAAACCGAAAGCGCTGTCGAACACTTCAACCTGGCGGAGGCGGACGTCAATCAAACCAATAGCCAACAACGCCAAAGAGGGTTCGGGGGAGGCTTGAATAGCCTGCGCAGAAACGTCACCAGACTTGGCCTCAATGTCATCGGACGCGAGGGCCTTGCGCCCTATCAAGAGCAAGACTTTGAGGAAATTATTCAACTTAATTATCTGACCCTGACCTATCTGATGGAAGGTGAGTACAAGGCATTTAACGTGACGAGGCGCGCCATTGTCGCGCAAACCATCGCACGCGAAATCTTTATCGAAGAGCTCGAGAAAGCTCAAACAGACATTGAAAGCCTGGAAGACGAACAAGGACAAACGTCCACCGAGTCGGTGCGCAACGCACAAGACAACTTTTTCACCGTCTTCTCGCAGTTCGACGATATCGCGTCCCGGGTCCCGAGCGCCTACGTCAATCCACTCGGGTATTACGTGAACGCCGTCGTTCTCGAGATTGACTCGATAAGGAAACCTGAAAAACGTGGCAATGCACGGGAGTCTTACAGAAAGGCACTTGAACTTGCGCCATCATCAAGCGTTCTTGAGTCTGCTTTTATTGAACTCTCGAGCGCTCAAGCAAATGATAATCAGTCCACTGTTCACATCATCTTTGCAGAGGGCTTCGCGCCGTCGCGTCAAGTCCTGACCTATGGGCTTCAGATGGACAGTTCGGTGATCCCGATTGAGTTGCCGGTATATGTGCCGAATTCGTCGCTGATTTCGTCGGTGCAGGCACAAGCGAACACCGGCCAATCCGCACAATTGGAGGCCGTCGCCGACATTGAAGCGATCGTCATGCGGAGTCAGAAAGACCGACTTCCAATCATCTGGTCCAAAGTTGCGTTGCAGGCCGTACGTTCGGCAATGATGCAGAACGCGGCTGGGAGTTCGACGACCGGCGCTGTTCTATACGGCGTCGCAGAGGGCCTTCAACAGCCCGACACAAGAAGCTGGTCGAGCTTGCCGGCAAGGTTTCACATTGCGCGGCTCAAGGTCCCGAACACAGCAACTCAGATCACCCTGTCTGCCAGAGATGCGCAAGGCGCACAGGTCAAGTCACAGACCGTTCAGATTGACGCCTCAAGCCAGCACGTTGTGATTTACGGACGTGCGGTGGACGGCGCCTTGAATGCAAGCACCAGTGCACCGCTCTGGATTGCGAACCCATGAGCCGGAAGTAACCATGATACGTTATATTATTGTCAGCCTTGCTTTCCTCATCGTGTTTGGTCCTTTGGCGCAAGTACACGCCAATCCAGAAGAGCGCCTCGAAGTTGTTTTCGCCTCCACTGAAGCGGAACTCAGCATGACGATTACAAATCCGTTATTCCGCCCAGTGGGCAACTTCATGATGATG
>JBCAWP010000213.1:0-4665 GCA_038534535.1 Pseudomonadota bacterium | reverse complement strand
GCGCTCGCCACGGCCAGGATGCGCGAGATACCGGCGATAGGTGCGAGGGCGTTTGAACTGGCTGGCTGGCCCTGATTGAGGGCTTCGTCGGACAAACGCGCGCCCTTTCGGACCCGGCGAGGCTGAGATTGGACAGTGGGGACCGCTACAGATGGTCGCTCCGGCGGGCGTTCCGAGGTCAACAAAGCATGGGCGCTCGTGACACCCTTGACCACGCGCGCGGCAGATTCCGCACCGACGCGGCGGTCCTCCGAGGCGGCTAAATCGCCCGGATCTGCTCTGATTATGAGGGTTACCCGCCCTTCATCGGTGACGCGCACGGCTTCAAGCCAGTCGCCGATACCGGTGGCATCGCGAACCGCAGCTTCGAGCGCGGCAATTCGTGCAGCTTTGGAGCGAAACATGGTCCTGCCTTCTTGAAGCGGGAGGGGGACCATGCACATATCGCCTTCAACGCTGAAACTTCAACGTATTGTGAGAAGGAGGGGCGCAGATTGCCCTGGAAGGACAATATGGACGACGAACCGTCTAAAATGAGTGGTGGCCCCTGGGGCAGCGGCTCCGGCAAGGGCAATGGCAACGGAAATGGCGGCTCGCCATGGAACCGGCCAACGGGGAGTGGCGGCCAAGGGGGCAAAGGCCCGGACCTCGAAGAGCAGATGCGCCGCATGCAGGAGCGCTTCCGGGCGCGCCGCGGCGGTCGTCGAGGTAACGGCAATGGCGGCGGTGGCCGCGGACTTGGTCGTGGCGGCTTTTTCATTCTTGGGGCAGTCGCGCTATTTGCGTGGCTCGCGACGGGGGTCGTGGTCGTGGATGCGGGTCAACAAGCGGCGATTTTCCGGTTCGGGAAGTGGCAGACGAATTTCGGCTCAGGCCTCCACTTCCATCTGCCAACGCCGATCGAAACCCACGAGATTGTGCCGGTGGAAGAACGCCAGGAGATCTCGATTGGCCAAACGACCGATGAGAGCCTCATGCTGACGGCGGACGAGAATATCGTCGACATTCAGTTTTCGATCTTCTGGAAGGTGAAAACAGACGCTCCGCAGGACTTCATTCTGAATGTGAAGGATCCGCAGGAGGCCGTTCGCCGCGTCTCTGAAAGTGTGATGCGCGAAGTTGTCGGCAAGAGCGAGCTCGAACTCTTGATCACCGAACGCCGCGCCGCGGTCCAGCTGGAGGTCCAGGAACAGGCCCAGGCGCTGCTCGATGAGTATCGGGCCGGGATCGAAATCCTCGACGTTCAGATCCGGAAGGCCGATCCGCCGCAGCCGGTGATCGCGGCCTTTAACGATGTGAACGTGGCCGAGCAGGATGCCGAGACGCTGATCAACCAGGCACGCCGGGAGGCTAACCGCCTTGTCCCGGAAGCGCGCGGTACTGCGCAGCGGCTCCTGCGCGAATCGGAGGGTTATCGTGACCAGGTGATCGCCGATGCCAATGGTCAGGCCCAGCGCTTTAATCAGATCTATGAAGAGTACCGGCAGGCGCCGCGCGTGACCCGCGAGCGGATGTTCCTGGAAACGCTGGAAAAGGTCCTGGCGCGGTCTCAGAAGACTATCTTGGACAATGATGCTGGTGCAGTGCCATATCTGCCGCTCGACCGGACGACCCGGCAGGGAGGACAATAATCATGAGAATAATCGGTTGGACCCTGGCGATCATCGCCTTTTTGGCCCTGCTCGTCGCTTCGAGCGCGTTCTATACTGTGCGCCAAGACGAGCAAGCGCTGGTACTTCGGTTCGGTAACCCTGTCGCGGTTCGCAATGCCCCAGGGACGGATGAGGCTGGGCTTTACTTCAAAGTTCCGTTTGCTGAGCAGGCCGTCATGATGGACCGGAAAAATCTTGGTCTCGATGTCGAAGGTCTGCAAGTGCTGGCCTCGGATCAGCGCCGCTTGACCGTGGACGCGTTTGTGCGGTGGCGGATCAACAATCCGCTGAAATTCTATCAGCGTTTGCGCACGGAGCGGGCCGCCGCCGCGCAGATTAACCGGGTGACGGAATCGGCCATCCGTGAAGCGCTGGGTACAGTGCCAGTTCCTGAGATCGTGTCCGGGCAGCGTGTGTCGCTAATGAACCGGATCCGCCAGACCGTGAACCGGGATCTCGCAGAGGACGGGATCGACATTATCGATGTGCGTATCTTGCAAGCGGACTTGCCCGATGAAGTGGCAGCGGGTGTTTATGATCGCATGAGCACCGCCCGGCGTCAGGAAGCGGAAGGTATCCGGGCGAGCGGGGAAGAGCGGTCGCGGCAGATTCGCGCCGAGGCGGCCCGGGACGCGCGTGTGATTGAAGCCCAGGCCCGTGAGCAGGCAGAGATTATTCGAGGTCAGGGTGATGCTCGCCGGAACGAAATCTACGCCGAGGCGTACAATAAGGACCCGGACTTCTTCCGCTTCTATCGCTCGCTCATCGCCTGCGAGGCGGCCATTCAGGACGGGACGCAGGTCGTCGTCTCGCCAGAAAACCTGAACCTCTGCCGCGTTTTTGAGGAGCAGGCTGGCGCGCGGTGACCCTGACCCCGATCGAACTCGTCACATTCGGTCTTGGCGCATGGATGTTGATGGACGGGCTCGTTTTCGGTCTGATGCCGGATCTGCTGCGGCGCATGTCGGCCTGGCTTGAACAGGTCGACAGGACCGAGATCGTGAGGGCGGGCGTGATCACGGCCGCGGGCGGTGCCATAATTGTGTATGTGTCGTTACGGTTCTAACGCTGCCATTGTGTTGCCGACTTCAGATCGCAACACTAGGCTTTTAACGTTGCCCCATTCACGCACGGAAGAGGAGATGGCATGGCGAGGCGGTTCGCAGGAGCAGTTCTTGGAAGCCTTTTTGCGCTGAGCAGCGGACTGGCGAATGCGCAGGTCGGCGAGAGCCTGTCTGAAGAGCCCCCGGTCAATGCCAGTGAAGCCCCTGAGAGCTTTTCGCGCCTTGCGCGCCGGCTGATGCCGGCTGTCGTGAACATTTCGACGAGCCAGACGGTGGCGTCGAACCTTCCAAACTTCGGCGAAAACAGCCCGCTTGAACGGTTCAATCCGTTTTTCAACCGGGACGATGATGGCTTTCGGCGGGAGGGGTCCCTCGGGTCTGGATTTGTTGTCTCGGCCGATGGGCTGATCGTGACCAATAATCACGTGATTGAAAGTGCCGACGAAATAGAGGTCGTCTTTTCGGACGGGCGGTCGCTTTCGGCCCGGCTTGTCGGTCGAGACTCAGATACGGACCTGGCGGTCTTGAAGGTTGAGAGCAGCGAACCGCTCCCGTTCGTCGAGTTTGCTGACAGCGATGCCTCGGACGTCGGTGATTGGGTGATGGCCATCGGGAATCCGTTCGGCTTTGGCGGGTCGGTGTCGGTGGGCATCATCTCGGCGTTGGAGCGCGATATCCGGTCCGGCAGGTATGATAATTTCATCCAGACCGACGCAGCGATTAACCGAGGCAATTCCGGCGGGCCGCTCTTCACCCTGTCCGGCGAGGTCCTTGGCGTGAACACGGCGATTATTTCACCCACAGGCGGGTCAGTCGGACTTGGCTTCTCGATCCCTGCTAATCTTGCAAAGCAGGTGACAGATCAAATCATTGCCTACGGTGCACCGCGGCGCGGCTGGTTAGGGGTGAATGTCCAGCCGGTCGATGAGGATTTGGCGCGCAGTTACGGCCTCGACGATGCGACGGGCGTCATTGTGACCAATATCATTGAGGATGGTCCGGCGGCAGAAGCTGGCTTGGAGGTTGGCGATCTGATCCTGTCGTTCGACGACCGGGCAATTGACTCCGTGCGGGGGCTCACGCGAACGGTCGCTGATACTGAGATCGGCGCCGAAGTGCAGGTTTCGCTTGTCCGCAATCGGCGCGGCCAGACCCTGTCCGTGACCCTCGGTGAGTTAGAGCGGCCGGAAGACGATGAGGAACGGCCCGAATTGCCCGACGGCGGCCTCGCGAATAATGCCGTCGGCATTCACACCGGCGCCATCGATGATACGGCGCGCCGCAATTACAACATTACGAGTGATGTACGCGGCGCGTTGGTCGTCTCCGTGGCGCCTCGAGGTCCGGCCTTTGGGAAAATCCAGCGCGGCGACGTGATTGTCGAGGCGGACTTTGAGCCGGTCACCGGTCCGCGCGATTTTCTCAATGTCGTATCGGACGCGGAAACTTCGCCCGGTACGCCATTGCTCTTAAGGGTCAAGCGGCGTGGCCGGGACGTCTTTGTCTCAGTGGTGCTCGACGTCACGGGCTGACGAAATCACGCGACGTGTAGCCCTGGTAGAAGAGGGCGGCGGTAAGGTCTGTATATTGGATCGCCGCAGTGGCTTGCGCGGCTACGATCGGTTTGGCGCGATAGGCGATACCTAAACCGGCGGCCCCGATCATGGCTAGATCATTGGCGCCGTCGCCGATGGCGAGCGCGTCCGATGCGGAAAGGCCATACTCACCGACGGCGCGGTTTAGTGTTTCAAGTTTTGCTTCGCGGCCGAGTATGGGCTCGGCGACTTTCCCGGTGAGGCGCTCGCCATCATCGAGGAGCGTGTTCGCGTGGTGCCCATGGAAGCCGGCCTCGGCGGCCACGCGGGAGGAAAACGCGGTGAAGCCGCCGGACACAAGCAAGCAACGGGCGCCTTGGGCGGCCATCGTGCCAACGAGCGTCTGGGCGCCGG
>JBCAWP010000212.1:0-4683 GCA_038534535.1 Pseudomonadota bacterium | reverse complement strand
GCCCCTTCGATGACGCGGCGTCTTCAATGGGAGCAGCAAAGGCTTCGCTGACGCGCTGTTGAAGATCGCGGGCCGGGCTGTCTGTGGCATCCGGCAGCGCGGGATCAGACGCACCGAGGCGTGCCGATCCGTTCAAGACGGCCTCCACACCCTGTTCGGTGAGCAGAGATTTTGCCCCTTTCAGCGTCATGCCACGCCCATGGACGAGCGTTTGAATGGCGCGCAGCGCCTCCATATCCGCCGGCCTGAACAAGCGCCGTCCATCGGCGCGCTTAATCGGTTTCAATTGCCGGGGAAACTTGCCCTCCCAATAGCGCAGGACATGGGTTTGGAGATCGAGTTCCCGCGCCGCCTCTCCAATTGACCGCAAGGCATCTGCGGCTTTTTCCTTGGCGAGTTTGGCTGCGGGCATAATGGTCTCCTGATTTAATCTTCCAAGGTGCTGTCGACCCGCGCTTTCAACATTGGGGAGGACCGGAAAGTCGCGACGCGGCGAGCACTGATTTCAGCCTCAACACCCGTCTTCGGATTGCGTCCTTCCCGGGCCGCCTTTTCACGAACGACGAAATTGCCAAAGCGCGACAGTTTCACAACGCCGTTCGTTTCTAGGGCGTCCCCAATCAGCTCGATTGTCCGGTCCAAAATGTCCGAACAGTCCTGACGCGTCAGACCGACCTCATGCACAAGGGCATCGGTTACGTCGGCGCGTGTGAGCGTTTTATTCGCCACGGAAGTCTCCATTCGTTAATAATAAGTCCCCATTCCTTAACGGAATCCTACAATTTCACCAAAGCAGCGCCCCAGGTGAAACCGCCCCCCATCGCCTCGAATAGAACGAGGTCGCCTTTTTTGATCCGGCCATCGGCCACTGCCGTATTCAAAGCGAGCGGGATGGATGCAGCAGACGTGTTCCCATGGTTTGCCACTGTTGAGACCACGCGATCCTCGGCAATGCCCAGCTTTTTCGCGACTCCGTCAAGAATCCGCTGATTGGCTTGGTGGGGCACGAACCAGTCAACCGCATCGATCGAGACGTCAGCCCCCTTTAGAACTTCGACGATGGCCGTGCTGATATTGGTCACCGCATGTTTGAACACTTGCGGGCCCTGCATGCGCACATGGCCGATGGTTCCCGTCGATGACGGGCCGCCATCGACATAGAGAAGATCAGCCTTTCGACCGTCTGTCCGTATATGGTGACCCAAGATCCCAGCGGGGCCATCGCTGTCAGCGACCTCTTCGGCTTTCAGTACCACCGCGCCGGCCCCGTCGCCAAACAAGACGCATGTGCTGCGATCCTCCCAATCGAGGAGGCGCGAGAAGGTTTCAGCGCCGATCAAAAGCGCGGTTTCCGCCGTCCCTTGCTTGAGCAGCCCGTCGACGGTGGCAAGGCCAAAGACAAAGCCCGAACACACGGCCTGAAGGTCGAAGGCGGCGCCGCGGCGAATACCAAGCTTTTCCTGGACATAGGCGGCTGTGGCCGGAAAAGTCCGGTCGGGTGTCGTGGTCGACACAACGATCAAATCGATGTCGTCCGGCGTTACGCCTGCGTTTTCTAGGGCGCGGCGGGCCGCATGGGTCGCGAGATCAGATGTTAGCTCATGGTCGGCCGCGATATGGCGCTGTCTGATCCCTGTGCGCTCGCGGATCCATTCGTCTGACGTGTCGACCGTTTGGGTCAGGTCGTCATTTGAGACGGCGCGCTCAGGCAGATAAGCTCCGACGCCAATGAGTTTGGACACACGTTTCGTCATGCGTGGGCCTGCGGCGCTGCTGGTGGGATCGCTAGATTTGCAATGCGCGAGAGGCCCGCGGCGACCTCTTCCTTGTATTGGCTGTCGGCCAAATTAGTTGCGAGCGCGATTGCGGTGGCAATGCCGTCCGCATCGGCACCGCCATGGCTTTTGACAACAAGGCCATTCAGGCCGAGGAGCACGCCGCCATTCACATTGCTTGGGTTCATTTTCGATCGGAGGGCCCGCAAACCGGGGGCGGCGAGGAGCGCGCCGAGTTTCGAGCGCGTATCGCGCGTCAGGGCGTCCCGCAGGTAGGAAGCCACGAGCCTGGCAGTCCCTTCGGCGGCTTTCAAAGCAATATTCCCAGAGAAACCGTCGGTGACGATGACGTCCACGGTACCAGCCGAGATATCGTCGCCTTCCACGAAGCCGTAATAGTCGACTTGAAGTTCGGGCCGGGACAAAAGCTCACCGGCCTGGCGGATGTGGCCATGGCCTTTGGTCTCCTCCGACCCGATGTTTAAGAGGCCAATGCTCGGCCGGGCCTTACCTGTGACCGCCCGGGCATAGGCTTCGCCCATCACAGCGAACGTAACTAACTGCTCGGCATCTGCCTCAAGATTGGCACCGACATCAAGCACGACACTCGTGCCGGTCATGGTGGGCCACAGGGCCGTCATACCAGGGCGGTGGACACCATCCATCTTGCGCAGAAGGCTTATCGCAATCGCCATCAGGGCACCGGTATTACCGGCCGACATCGCCGATTGGGCCTCACCGGACTGGACCGCTTCGACGGCATTCCACATCGTGCTGCCCCGGGCGCGGCGCAGGGCTTGGGATGGCTTGTCGTCCATTTTGACGCGGTCTTCACTGTGGCGGGTCTCGCAGCGGGCTTTCAAGGCCGGGGCGTCGTTCAGAAGGTCCTCAAGGACGGGCCCCGGACCGTGCAGTAGGAACCGCGTGTCTGCGTCCCGTTCGGCAAACAAACGCAGGCCATCGATCACCACGTCCGGTGCGTGGTCTCCGCCCAGCGTATCGATGGAGATGACTGTTTTTGCTGCCACGTCTCATCCTTTTCCGTTCTGGACGCGCGGAAGATCGGCCTCGCATGAACAAAATGCGCTTTGGGTCATCTGTCTATAGTCTAGGCCAATCAACCTGTCCTGAAAGAATCGTTTCACGGTCCACGTCACCGAGGTGCTGGGCTGCGGATTTCAGATATTCGGCAAGCCGCGCTTCGGCGTCTGGCGCCAGCCCATTACGCCGGATGAGGTCTATCATCGCGTTCGGCGCATCGCTGCCAATGGCCGCGTCGAGCCCCCGGGCCAATCCGTAAAAGCGTTCCCCGAGTGCGCGGACTTTGCGGCTAATCGTAGAATCACCGACGCCAGTTTCGCGCAGGCCGTAATCAAATCCGGAAAAGACCTCCCGCTGAAGCTCTGCAGCTAGAGCGCGGCCGGGCTCATCCTCATCTCTAAGGCGGCGCATGACGAGGCTTGCATGGAGGGCAACTTGCTCAAATCGACCATCTAGCGTGTCCTGCGCCAGGCCTTGGCGATAGAGCTCGGGAGATAGAGCCGCGGCCATGATCTGATCGTAGAGGTGCCGGGCGATTTTCCGTCTTCGGGCGGATTGCGGTCTAAACAGCGCGTCCAATCCCATATCTACTGCCTTCCATTACTTGCCAAATCCGGCCATCCATAGGTAGCTGGTGCGGACAAAGGAGTTTCCAATGCTTCGATACGCGATCCTTGCTGCGCTTGCCAGTTCACTGGTCGCCGGATGCTCGCCCATCCGCCAGTTCCACGGATACTTCCCGGACGAAGCGCAGCCAAACGAAATCGCCCCGGGGGAGGACACCCGGTCGACCGTGCTCGCGCGCCTCGGCACGCCGAGTACGAAGTCAATTTTCGATGATCGGACTTGGTTCTACATCTCATCGACCCACCAGAACTTTGCTTTCCTAAAGCCGCGTATCTCAGAACGGAAAGTTGTCGCGATCCGCTTTGGCCAAGACGACGTCGTCGATGAGCTGGTTGAGTACGATGCCGACGACGGCCAGGTGATCCAATATGCATCGCGTGAGACCCCGACGCGTGGCCGAGAATTAGGTCTCCTAGAGCAGATCTTTGGTAATGTTGGAACGGTCCGGCTGCCAGGCACCGATCAGCAAGGCCCAGGTCAAGTCCCAGGACGCTAGCGCGGGCCTATCATCTCGGGTAAAGTTTTGCACAGACTTCGCTATTAAATGCGAACACGTAACTGTGTGCCGACTTGTCTCATGAAATCATTGCTCTACGTCCGCAAGCGGAGCACAATATTTCTTTCGACAGTCAACCGTCACCTTTGAGCGTAAGGCGCCCATGCAATACTTTGCAAAATCTGTTCTTTTGGCGCTTTGCCTGTCGCAAGCGACCGCCGCGGCCCAGCGCGGTCCAGCGAACGTCATCGTCGAGCCCGTCATTGAGCGCAGCTTCTCCGACCGCGTTGAGGCAATCGGCACGCTCACGCCGAAGGAGCGCGTCACACTTACCGTAAACGCTGCCGACCGCGTGACGGCTCTCTACTTCGAAGACGGTGAGCGCGTCCGCCAGGGACAGACACTCCTGGCTCAGGCTCAAAGGGAGCAATTGGCGGCGATTGAAGGCGCTGAAGCGACAGTTCGTGAAGCGGCCAGCGTTGTCGAGCGGATGCGCCCCCTCGTGGCCGACGGTGTCGTCTCTGCCCTGGAATTTGATCAAGCGAAACGTAATCTTCAAGTTGCAAAATCGGACCTCACCTCCGTTCAGACACAGCAGCGCAACCGGGTGCTTGTTGCGCCATTCGACGGCGTTGTTGGATTTCGGCAAGTGAGTGTCGGCGCCTATCTCACGCCGGGCGATGTGGTCACGACGCTGGTCGATGACAGCGCCATGCAGCTCGATTTTGCGGTCCCCGCCACTTT
>JBCAWP010000211.1:0-4702 GCA_038534535.1 Pseudomonadota bacterium | reverse complement strand
CCCGATAAATATCACGCGGCCGGCAGCGGCATCGGCCAGGCCACCGCCTGTGGGGTCGAAGAGCGTTCCGCCCGCGTCGGCATAGATGGCATTCAAGCGAAAATCGCGGCGCCGAGCATCCTCGGCCCAATCGCGCGTGAACGCGACCACGGCCCGGCGGCCATCGGTTTCGACGTCTCGGCGGAGGCTCGTGATTTCGACGGGTCGATGGTCGACGATGCCCGTCACGGTGCCATGGTCAATACCCGTCGGGATGGCTTTGAGGCCCGCCGCCTCAAGCGCCTTAACAACTTGCTCAGGCAGGAGCTGCGTCGCGATATCGATATCGTCGACGGGGCGGCCCATGAGCGTGTTGCGGACGCACCCACCGACATAACGACTGGCACCTTTGTCTGGTGCGTCGAGCGCAGCCATCACCGCCTGGCAGGCCGGCCAGGTGAGCCAGTCCGCTTCCAGGCGGGGCTTCATCATTGGGACGGCGGGGCCGGCTCGACATCGGCCTCGGCGTCCGCGACGCCATCAGCGTTGTCGCCAGGATTGCGCGAGCGCGGTTCGCCAATGGTCTCTATGTCGGCATCGCACGGATATTCTCGGCCTTCGATGAGCTCGCGGGTGACGGGATCAAAGCGCGACGGCTCCCGGCACATGTTCCGGTCGCGGTCTTCACGCATGATGAAATAGACCCAGAGCCCCACAGCCAGGACGAGACCAATGCCGAACAAAGCCGTGATCGGCCAAGCTTTGCGCCCCTCCATTTCGGCGTCGCGCACAAGGATGCGGTAGATGCCGAACACGGCCCAGGGCGATAAAAAAATCGCCAGCTCCATCAAGACGCGATACGGCATCGCTTAGCCTCCCTCACCGCGATAGAGCTGGTCGTGCAGCGCACGGATTATGCCCGCCGTGACGCCCCAGATCCGATACCCATTGTGCGGCATTTCATAGTACCGCCGTGTGCGGCCTTTCCAGACCCCTTCCCGTGCCTGGTGATTGGCAGGGTCCATTAGGAAGCTGAGCGGCGTTTCGAAGGCTTCGTCAACCTCCAGCGGGTCAGGTTTCGCAATGAAATCCGGCGGCAAAAGGCCGACAACGGGCGTGATACGGTAGGCTGACCCGCTAATGTAGGGGGCACCGCGACCGATCACATCTGTTCGGTCAACCGGTGCGCCGACCTCTTCTTCCGCTTCGCGCAGGGCTGCGGCGACCTCATCAGCATCGCCCGGATCAATCTTCCCGCCCGGAAAGGCGACTTGGCCGGCATGGGACTTCATGGTGGCTGGGCGCGTCGTCAGGACAACGGAGGGCTCCTCGACACGCGGGACAATTCCGATGAGAACCGCTGCCGGCCGAATCGCCGCGATGAGATCAGCGGGCACGTGTTCAAGATCACCGCCCTCAGCGAGGTGCGACGGTCCCTTGGGCGGATCGAGGCGCGTGGCGGCCCGGTCCAGGAAATCGTCAAGGCCGGTCCAGCTCATGGAGCCTCCGCGGGTCCGATGGGAAAAAAGACGCCCTGGCTCCAAACGCCGAGGGTGCGTCCGCCATCTTCCGGGTTTGGCACCGCCATCTCGGCGAGCTCGTAAAACGCTGGTCGCGTGATCTTGGCATCAAGCGCTGCACGGACGCGCACATAGGGCGCTGGCTCCAATGTCTCAGGGTCGGTCTCCACACGGAGCGCCGCGTCTGGCCCGGCCAGGGTGATGTCGCCGACATTGGTCGTGAAAGCGAGGGTTTGCTCCGGGCCCGGTGTCCCGGCCCGGTCAACCCGCACGGCGAGGAATGGCGCATCTTCCACATGGACGATGATCTTCTCATAGGGGGTGACCAGGTAGATCTGTCCGTCCGGGTCCTTGCGCAGGATCGTTGAAAAAAGCCGGACGAGCTTTTCGCGGCCAATTCGCACACCTTCATGCCACCAGGACCCGTCGGCCCGGATCTCCATATCGATATCGCCGCAATAGGACGGGTTCCATAGGTGTACAGGCGGCAGCCGTCCGCGATCATCGCCCTCGCCAATGATCGCCTTCAGCGTGTCTTCCACACTACCAAGCCCTGGGGCTGTTGATTTCACGTCGCGCTCCGCCATGATCTTGCCTAAAGCTAGGGTTCAAGTGAGAAAAGTTCAAAGTAGGTGCGTGTATATGACTGACACAGACGAAGCGATTGTTGGCGAAGCGGAAGCTGCAATCGAGACGTTGGCCGCCGTTAAGGCGGAAATCGCCAAGGCGGTGTTCGGACAGGAAAAAGTCATCGAGCTGGCGCTTGGCGCGATTCTCGCCGGCGGACACGCGCTGCTGATTGGCGCACCGGGCCTTGCGAAGACGCGGCTCGTCGAAGCCATGGGCACGGCGCTCGGTTTGAATAATGCGCGCATCCAATTCACGCCAGACTTGATGCCATCAGATATTCTCGGGTCGGAAGTGATGGATGAGACCGCAGATGGCACACGATCCTTCCGGTTCATCAAAGGCCCTGTCTTCACCCAGCTGTTGATGGCCGACGAAATCAATCGGGCCTCACCACGAACCCAGTCTGCCCTTTTGCAAGCCATGCAAGAACGCGAAGTCTCCGTCGCGGGCGAACGGCACACTTTGCCGAAGCCCTTCCACGTGCTGGCGACGCAAAACCCGATCGAGCAAGAAGGCACCTATCCCTTGCCGGAGGCCCAACTCGACCGGTTTCTCCTGAAAATCGATGTGACCTATCCGGACCTCGACACCGAACGGAAGATTCTGATCGAGACGACGGGTTCTGGCGAAGAGACCCCGCAGCCGGCGCTCGATGCGGCGCGCCTCATCGCGCTGCAGGCCCTGGTGCGGAAGATGCCAGTGGGCGAAAAAGTGCTCGGCGCCATTCTGTCCTTGGTCCGGGAGGCGCGCCCCGAACAATCCTCCGATGAGCGGGTGAAATCGCTCGTGGATTGGGGGCCAAGCCCGCGGGCTGGACAGTCCCTCATGTTGGCGAGCCGCGCCCGGGCCCTGCTGCGCGGTCGGTTCGCGCCGAGCCGGGAAGACGTAGAGGCGCTCGCCGAGCCTTGCCTCGGCCACCGGATGGCCATGCGCTACGATCCGTCCGGCACCGCGCCAAAACTGCCGGATCTGATCACGGATCTCGCAAGAAAGGCGGCATGACCCAAGCCGCCGCCCTCCGATCTGAAGCTGAAGCGCTGGCCAGGACCCTGCCCCGGCTCTATCTGCGCGCACGCGCCTCAGAGGCTGTGCACCTCGGGTCCGCCGGGCGGCGGCGAGCAGGCACGGGCGAAGATTTTTGGCAGTATCGCCGGTTTGTGCAGGAAGACGCGCCATCGCGGATTGACTGGCGGCGATCGGCCAAGGGCGACACGCTCTTCGTGCGCGAGACCGAGCTTGAGACGGCCCGCTCAGTCCATGTCTGGCTTGACCCGCACGAGGGGTTTGCCTGGACGGGCGATGCGGCGAGACCAATCAAAGCGGACCGGGCGCGGGTGCTCTTAATGGCAATGGGCCAGCTCCTCTCCCGCGAGGGCGAACGGATCGGTGTGCTCGGCGGCGCGCCGGCGGGGTTTGGAAAACGCGCATTGGAACGGCTAAACTCGCAGCTGCTCGACCCACTCCACGAGACACCCACTCCGCCGCGCCATCCCGGCACGGTAATTATTGCGAGCGACTTTTATGATCCGACCGCGCTCTGGCGGGAGCGGCTTGCGCCACTCGCCAGCAAATGCCGAGATGGTGTGCTGCTCGCCGTGTCCGATCCCGTAGAGACGCGCTTTCCCTTTGAGGGCCGGGTCAAGTTCTCCCGGCCAGGCACCGCGCTTCAAAGAATCTTCGGTCGTGCTGAGACCATCCAAGATGAGTATCTGGAGCGCCTCAAACAGAACCGGGCGGCGCTGAAAAAGATGTCGAGCGAATTCGGATGGCGTCTGGTTTCCCACGATACTGGCGAGGCGGCGCTGACCGGTGCGAGCACTCTGCACGCGGCACTATCGGAAATTGGGGTGGGCGCATGACGCTTGGCCCGTTTTTGTTTGGCGCCCCGCTCGCACTTGCGGCGCTCGTCGCGCTGCCGGTGATTTGGTGGATCCTACGTGCGACGCCGCCGATGCCGAAGGAAGCCGACCTGCCGTCGCTTCGCTTGCTTGACGATGTAGAGCCGCGCGAGGAAACGCCGGCGCGGACGCCCTGGTGGATCTTACTCCTGCGGCTGGCGGCGGCGGCGCTGGCGATCATTGGTCTCGCCCAGCCGATTTACGCCCCCGGCGCACAAGTTGCAGCCGGCGATGATGGGCCTTTGCTCATCGTCGTGGATGATGGCTGGCCATCTGCGGCCCGCTGGAGCAATTTGATCGATGCAGCGACAGGGCACCTTGAGACAGCGGCGCGCGACACGCCGGTCCACTTATTGACGACGGCGCCGCGGGCCCTGCCCTTCGACCCCGCAGAACGCCTGACCCGCCAGGATATGGAGCGGCGGCTGTCATCACTCGACCCCCACCCGTGGACGGTTGACCGCGATGCGGCGCTGGAACGCCTCGCTGTATCGGGACTGCAGCCGGCCCGCATATTCTGGGCAAGTGACGGATTGGACCCCGAGACCGGAACGCCATTTGCGAATGCGCTCGCGGACGAAGCGCCGCTGACCGTCTTTGCCGCGCCGCCGCGGACAGCCGCCGCCATTACCGATTTGTCGGCCGATGCCACGGGCGCCGTCTTGTCCGTGGCAC
>JBCAWP010000210.1:0-4709 GCA_038534535.1 Pseudomonadota bacterium | reverse complement strand
CTCGACTATGTCGCCGCCCATGAAGTGGCCCATTTGATCGAAATGAATCACTCCAAGGCGTTTTGGGACCAAGTCGCGCGCACTTATCCCGACTGGAAACGCGCGCGCCGGTGGCTCCGCACCCATGGCGAACGCCTCCACGCAGTGGGTTAGGTTCGCGAGGCTATTGGGCTGGGATTGAGACCTTCGTCTCAATTTCGCTCAAGGCTTCCGGCGGACCGAAACTGATAAGCTTGACGCCATCACCGCCGCGCGCTTCGCGGTTCGGACCTATGAAATAGACGGATCCATCGGTGCGGATTTCGGCGATCACGTCGGACTTCGGCCGATCTGCACGGAAGGCAGCCAGATCATACTTCTCGGTTAGGGGGGTGCTGGAGAACACCCAGCCGCGGTAATGGTCGCGCAAGAGCGAGTCATAGCTGCGGCCGCGGCGGATGAGCGTGCGACCGCGCGTGCCGAAACTGATCGCTTTCGGATCTTCTTCCTCGCTGTCCTGGGAGGACAGTTGGAAGACCTTGTGTCGGCCAAGCTCAGGGGCGAAATGCCCTGAGACAAGAGCGTTGTAGGGCTCGTTCGCTGACAGGGCGAGGGCTGTATCGAAGCGCGCATGATCGAGGCGAAGCTCTGCCTCTTCGGAGAGGACTTCACCGAAATAGGTTTCAAGACCGGCTTCGCGGGCCGGTTTGAGGCGACGCCAATTGCTGTCGGCGAGCGTTGTATCGATCCCCGCCTTGTTGAGCGCCTTTGCGAAATCGACGCTCCACGGATTGACCCCGATCAACAGGACACCCGGCTTGCCGCCGCTTGACAGTTTCAGCCGACGCGCAAGCGGGCCAATGGAGAAGCCATGCAAGACGACCGTCGCGAAGACCATGGCAAAGGCAAGCGGCGAGATCATTTCCGCGCCCGGGAACGAGAAATCGCTTTCACGGTCGAGCTCGATCAGCAATTGCCCAAACAGGCCGGAGACCGCGACTGCCACAATCCCGCGCGGGGCGATCCAACCGAGGAGGATCGCCTCATTCCGGGTTAACGTGCCGTAGGTGGACAGCCAGACCGAAAGCGGGCGGACGATGAAAAGCATGCAGACCAGGAAGGCGAGCGTGCGCCAGCTGATCGCGTCGGCGATCATATTGGGTTTGAGATTAGCGGTCAGGATTACAAAGACGCCGGACACGAGGAGAACCGCAATATCCTCCTTGAACTTGCGTAACTCGACGAGGCCAGCGAGGCGCGAATTGGCGAGCGTCATACCGTAGGCTGTAACGGCGACGAGGCCGATCTCGCCTTCGATCTGCTCAGCCAGCGCATAACACAGGATGACACTGGCAAAAATAATCGGCGCCTTGAGGTATTCAGGGGTCCAACCTGCGCGGAAGGCCCGGACGATTCCATACCCGAAGATCATGCCGATGGCCGCACCAAAAGCAGCGGCAAACAAGATCCACATTGTGGCGGCGAGTGGGCTGCCCCCACCGGCTGCGACGCGGACAATTTCGAACGCGGCGACGGCGAACAGGGCGCCGACGGGATCATTCACGATGCCTTCCCATTTCAGGGCAGCGCCGGAGCGACCAGAGAGCTTCGACTGGCGCAGGAGCGGCATGATCACCGTCGGGCCCGTGACCACCATGACGCCGGCAAAGACGATCGAACTCGCCCAGTCGAGTCCGGCGGCATAATGGGCCGCAAGCGAGCCGAAGACCCAAGCAAGCGGGCCGCCAAGGAACACCATCCGGCGCACGGCGCGTCCCGCATCGCGAAGATTGTCGAATTTCAGGACAAGTCCGCCCTCAAAGAGGATCACAGCCACCGCGAGAGAAATGATCGGGCGGAGGAGATCACCAAACTCGGCATCCGGATCAAGCAGCGGCTCGCCGGTTAGAGCGGCCCAGAGAGGGCCAACGGCGAGGCCCGCGAGCGCCATAAGCACAATGGCCGGCGCCTGGATCCGCCAAGCAAGCCATTGCGCCCCGAGACCGAGGGCCCCGATCAGCGCGACCGATAGGATCAGCGTATCCTGACCCCCGGCAAGGAAGATTGCCGCCTCAGTCATGGTCGAATGCTCCGAACCGGATGGAGGGGCGACTAGACTGCGTCACCAGGGTCCGCGTCTGCAAAGTCAAATCCAATATCACGGCTTGTCGCATCGCCTTCCCGGTAACGCTCGATGCCGTCCATGAACCAATTGTGCACGTGATCGTAAATATGTTCGTAAAACGGCAGGGCGTCGGCGTCTGCCAGGGGCAGGCTGAAATGGTAGTCCTCGCCGTTCATGATGCGCACAGTAAACCGGTCACCCCTTTTGTGGCACTCCATGGTCACCCGCAACCAATCGGTGCCCTTGGTCACGCGGAAAGCCAACCCAAAAGCGATGGGGCCGAGGGGGCGAAACCCCCGCGGTGGAAGCGAAAAAGCTTTGTCGCCATAGGGTTTTGGCTGGAACTGACCCGTCGGCGGGACAAGGTGAACACACGTGCCCATGCCGGACTGCATATAAGCGCACATACCGTCACTCAGATCTTCCGCGAGCTTGCGTATCCGATCATAGTTTTCGGCGGCGAGCGCCTGGTAGGTCTCGACCGTGGCCAAGAGGTTCTCGAACCGGGACATCACTTCCCCTCTTCTTGTCAGTCAGCCCCACAATTAATGGCGAACGGACAGGTTAGCTTTCATTGCCCATTGGGGCACGGTTATGTGTCTTACCGCCTCTCCAGCGCGCAGATATGACACGGTTTTTAGCGTGTTCAAGAGTGATCGCTGGGGATCGTCCCTCTCAAAGCATTAGGCCGCCGCCTGCCGCTCCGTGAATCTTTGGGCCTGGAGCGCATGGGCAAGCGCATCTGCGCTCGGCTGAACATCGCTCGAAATGCCAGCGCGGGCGAGCTCCACACAGGCTCGGGCCGGATATCCAGCGGCATATCCCGACAAGGCCGCGCGGATCATGTCGAGAAACGCGCTCTCATCATCGACGATCTGTCCGTAGCGGTTCGCCACCGGCCCGACGATCCCATAGGCAAGGAAAACGCCGAGGAACGTGCCAAGGAGCGCCGCTGCGATCATAGCGCCGATCACGCTGGGGGCTTGGTCAATAACGGACATTGCGCGGATAATGCCGATCACGGCGGCGACAATGCCGAGGGCTGGCAGGGTGTCGGCCAAGGTGTGGAGCGCACCGACCGCCTTCTGGCGGGCCTCGTAATGGGCGGCGATCCGGCTGTCCATGGCCGCTTCGGCGCGGGCGGGATCTGACAAATCAAGGCCCATGAGGCGGAAGGTCTCGCAAATCAACTCTCTGACCGCCAGGTCATCTCGCAAGCGGGGTGCATCGGCGAAAATCGCGGATACCTCGGGGCGTTCAACATCGTCTTCGATAGATACGAGGCCGCCGCGCTGGGCGCCAGAAATCAGCCGATGGAGAAGGACAAGGCCGGACAAATAGTCCGTCGAGGTCCATTTCGGCCCACGCATGGCCCTCCAGAACCCGCTGAGCGCCTCGGCTGACACGGCCGGCGAATTGCCGACAATCAGCGTGCCGAAGGCGGCGCCAGAGAGCAAAAGGAGCTCAAATGGCAAAGCATGGGCAATGCCAGCCCCAGCCGTCAACAGCGTACCGAAAACGAGGATGATGAGCGCGAGTAGTCCGGCAAACTGGACCATGGGCACCTTCAGGATATGGGTTGAAACGGTCTAGCCGGACTGTGCCGGAGGGAAGTTAACCAAGCCCTTCACAGCCATTAGCCTTATGATTTCTTTGGCTTTTCATGTGGCAGCTTAAGGCTGATCATGCGCTATTCTGCACACCATCCTTTGGACGGAGAGAGCTCTGCGTTACACACTGGGCGTGTTTCATTGAGGTGGCGGTCGTCATTCGTACGGTCGCCATGTGGGGTGGCATTAGGGAGTAGAGTTCATGCGTGTTTTCATTTCTGCCCTTTTCGCAGTGGCAATCACAACGGGTGCCGGCGCCCAACAATACGCAGCGAGCGATTATCGGGTGTGCCCGGCAGCCCAGACTGAAAAGGGCCGGCGCGTTGTGGAAGAGGCTTGCGGATCGATCAACCCGCCTGATTTCACTGAGATATCGATACAGTCCCTGCCGGATCTGAAAATGACCGAGGCGAAGCGGGACACATTCCGGCAGACGGTCGCGGACTATGGCGTCTGCATCACGCGGTTCATCAATGGGTACCGACGACCGGGAGCAGATGCGACCGCCACCGCGCCGGATGAGGCCGCCTGTGCCCACGCCTGGGCTGAAGACCAGGTGACGCAAGCCGTCATTGCCTATGGCCGGGCTTGTATCGATTTTTCTAACCGGTCCGTCACGGACGGGTCGATCGAGCCCTGGACTGGCGCCTGTTACCCCGCGGCCCAACCAGGCCAAGGCTGAGTCCTCTTGATCTTTGGGAAGGCCGGCCCGAAGAGAGGCCATGGACACCGCGCCCACTTCGCCGCCTGACGCGCCGCGCCAATCTCGCCGCGGCGCTTTTTCTTTGCTGTTTGCATCGCTTCTAGCGATCGGCGCGGGCAATACGATGCTCATCGCCGCGGTTGTGCCAATCATGACCCGCGACCTTGATATGCCGGACTGGACCGCCGGGGCGATCTTTTCGCTATCGGCGGCGCTCTGGACTCTGTCGAGCCCGTTTTGGGGCCGCAAATCGAATGATTGGGGTCGCCGTCCCGTCGCGGCTTTAGGGCTG
>JBCAWP010000209.1:0-4718 GCA_038534535.1 Pseudomonadota bacterium | reverse complement strand
TAATCGGGTCCCACCGACAGACAGCCGCTCAAGGCAAGCAGGCCAATCATCGAAAGCCCCACCCGCCATCTCATTCGGCAGGCTCCGCGGCGGCGTCGCCCGAACTTGGCGTCGCAATCGTTCGGTTCCGAGATGGCCATCGCGCCAGAACGTAGAAGACAGGTGTCAGCAGAAGGCCAAACAGGGTCACGCCAATCATGCCCGAGAATACGGTCACGCCGAGGGCCACACGCATTTCGGCACCTGCCCCACTCGCTAGAACGAGAGGCACAACGCCGAGGATGAAGGCAAAGGATGTCATCAGGATTGGACGCAGCCGGAGGCGCGCTGCATCGACCGCGGCTTCAAACCGGCTCGCACCCTCCTCCTCTTCCTTCTGCTTGGCAAACTCAACGATCAGAATTGCGTTCTTTGCTGCGAGCGCAATCAGAACGACAAATCCGATCTGTGTCAGGATATTGTTCGAAAGGCCGGCAATCGCCGTCCCAGTGATGCCGAAAAGGATCGTCATCGGAACGATCAGGATGACCGAAAACGGTAGCGCAAGGCTTTCATATTGAGCTGCGAGAACCAGGAACACGAAAACAACCGACAGTGCGAAAACAAGCGCGGCTGTGTTTCCGGATTGGCGTTGCTGAAAGGCGAGTTCGGTCCACTCAAACGACAAACCGTCTGGCAGAACGTCTTCGGCGAGGGCTTCCATGCGCAGCAAGGCCTCACCGGACGAAACGCCAGCCGCGGGTTCGCCCTGAACTGCTGCGGCTGGGTAGAGATTATAGCGCGGGACGCGGCTTGGTCCCGTAATGCGGCGCGCATCGGCCACGGCGCCCAGCGGCACCATCTTTCCCGAGGCGTTTCGTGTAAAATAGAGGTCGATATCAGCCACATCATCGCGGAAACGCGCATCAGCCTGCGCAGTCACGCGAAAAGTTCGGCCGAGATAGTTGAAGTCATTGATAAAGGCCGAGCCAAGATAGATTTCGAGGGCTTCAAAAATACCGTTCACCGGCACGCCCATCAGCTCGGCCTTTTCACGGTCAATATCGAAATAGACCTGCGGCGTGGACACTTCGAAGAACGTGAAGACGTTCTGCAACATTGGGTCTTCATTAGCGGCGAGCATCAAGCGGAACGAGGATTGCTGTAGCGTCGTGAGGCCAAGTCCGGCCCGGTCCTGTACCATCATCTTGAAGCCGGATCCGTTACCAACACCCCGCACAGGCGGCGGCGCGATCACGAGCACAAACGCCTCGTCAATCCCCTGTTGAAGCGCGCCCTGCAACCGCCCCTGGATCGTGCGATAGTCCTCGCGTTCGTCGAAATCCTCCATGGTGAAAAAGATTGCCCCGGAATTCGATGCGTTGGTGAAGGTCGCGCCATTAAATCCTGCAAACTGGGCGGCGTGGGCGATGCCTGGCACCTGGTTGCCGATATCCGCGGCTCGGCGAACGACTTCGTCGGTCCGCTCCAGCGAGGCGCCCTGGGGAAGATTTATGACCGTGATCAAATAGCCCTGGTCCTGATCGGGGATGAAGCCGCCCGGGACGCGGTTAAACTGGACGCCAGTCAAAACCAGGAGTCCTGCGAAGATAAGCAGCACAAGTGCGCTCATCCGGACGAGACGCGCAACCAGTGCGCCATAGGCGCGCGTGAACCAATCCATTCCGGCATTGAAAACGTCGAACGCCGCATTCAGTGGCCTCTGCCAGACCGGTTTCTCACTGTTTGGTACTTTGGGCCGAAGGAGAAGGCGCGCCATCGCCGGGCTCAGCGTCAATGAGACAAGCGTCGATATAGCTGTCGCGGCAGCGATCGTCAGAGCGAACTGCCGATAAAACGCGCCCGTTATACCGCTTAGAAACGCCGTCGGAACGAACACAGCCGCAAGCACAAGTGATGTTGCCACCAGCGCGCCCGAAACTTCAGCCATTGCTTTGTACGCAGCCTCACGCGGGCTCAGCCCTTCCTCAATCTGCCGCTCAATATTCTCCACCACCACAATCGCGTCATCGACAACAATCCCAATCGCGAGAACAAGCCCGAAGAGCGATAGATTATTGAGAGAGAACCCGAAGATAGACATCACGAAAAATGTCCCGATCAACGAGACTGGGATCGCGATGACGGGAATGATGGATGCCCTGAGGCTCTGAAGGAACACGAAGATAACAATCACAACGAGAAGCGTCGCTTCCGCCAAGGTTCGATAGACCTCGTTGACGGACTCCGCGACAAATTCTGTCGGATTGTAGATGACCCGGTACTCCAAGCCGTCCGGAAACCCCGTCGACAGGCGATCCATAAGCCCTAGCACATTGTCTGCAGTCTCAATCGCATTCGATCCGGGGCGCTGAAACACCCCCATGGCCACGGCCGGCTGATTATCCAGATAGGCATTCGTGGCGTAACTCTCCGCGCCGAGTTCGACCCGGCCGACGTCTTTAACGCGCACAACACCGGACTCGCCCGTGAGCGATCCGCGAACGATAATGTTCTCAAACTCATCAGGGGCTGTCAGCCGTCCCTGCGTTTGAACTGACAGTTCGAAAGCGTCCTGGGTTGGGGCTGGTGCCTGGTTGATTGTCCCCGAGGCGACTTGGACATTTTGTGCGCGGAGGGCTGCGACGATTTCAGTCGCCGTCAGGTCGAGCTCAGCCGCCCGCTCTGGATCGATCCAGACCCGCATGGCATAGTCGCGCGCGCCAAAGACCAGCACATTCCCAACACCATCGACCCGCGAAAGCTGATCACGGATCTGAAGCGTCGCATAGTTCGAAATATAGAGTTGGTCGTAGACATTCTCTGGCGAGATCAGATGGATCACCATCAAGAAATCTGGGGAGGCCTTTTGTGTGACCACGCCGAGACGCCGGACTTCTTCGGGCAGGCGGGGCTCTGCCCGCGCGACACGGTTTTGCACAAGTACTTGGGCAATATCGATATCGGTCCCGGGACGGAATGTGACCGTAATCGTCAATCGTCCATCGGCTGTCGCCTGGGACTGCATATAGATCATCCCCTCAACGCCGTTGACTTCTTGCTCAATAGGCGTCGCGACCGTATCGGAGATCGTCTCAGCCGACGCCCCGGGATAGGTGGCCGAGATTTGGATCGTGGGTGGGGCGATTTCCGGGTATTGGGAGACGGGCAACGCGACGTAACTGATAGCGCCAATCAGAACGATCAGGATCGAGATCACAGATGCAAAAATCGGCCGATCGATAAAGAACCGCGAAATACTCATCAGCCCTGCTGGTCCTCAGCCGCGCGCTCAACGGGTTGTACTGGAACGCCCGGACGCAGCATGAATAGATTGCCAACAATCACCTGCTCACCGCCGTCGAGTCCTGTTGCGATCTGGCGCCGGCCTTCGCCAAGATCACGGCCGAGCTCGATCGTTTGCTGCTGCGCCTTGCCATCTTGAACGACCCAGACAAAGCGGCGGGACTGATCAAACTGAACGGCGGCGTCAGGAACCACAATCGCGTCCGTCTCTTGCTCAAACAGCTGAAGCCGACCAAACAGACCGGGTGTCAGAAAGCCATCTGGATTGTCGACGATCGCCGTGGCCCGAATGGTCGACGTCGTCGGATCGATGGCATTATCAAGGAAGCTCATACGGCCCTTGATCGGGAAATCATCCTGGTCGGCCAACTGGATCCGAACGGGGTTCGGCGTATCAATCGAACTTCCACGAATACCTGCCCTGTCGAGGCGTAGATAGTTGAGGAAGCGTTGCTCACTACCGGTAAAGCTAAAATGGATCGGATCAACGGAGACCACGGTCGTCAATATCGTTTGTCCCGCCGAAACGAAGTTACCGCGCTCAAGCCGCGCATCGCTGACCCGCCCTGAGATTGGGGAGACAACACGGGTGAATTCCAGATCGAGGGATGCCTGCCGGCGCGTGGCTTCCGCAGCTTCGAGACTGGCCTCTGCAGCACGATTTGCGGCGAGCGCTTGGTCGAATTCTTCCTGACTTCCAGCCCGCGCTTCCAAGAGCGTGGTCGCTCGTTGCAACTCGACTTTTGTTAAATCAATCTGTGTTTGCGCGCTCTTCACGTCAGCATCGGCCCGCGCATAGGCCGCCAGGAACGGTCGGCGGTCGATCGTGAAGAGCAATTGCCCCTCTTCCACAGTCTGCCCGTCTTCGAAATGAACCTCGTTGAGATATCCCGAGACACGTGGACGGAGGTCAACCTGTTCAACGGCTTCAAACCGCCCGATATACTCGTCCCAAATCGTCACACGCTCGACTGTCGCTGGAACAACCGTTGCTGGAACTGGACCGGATTGACCCTGCGTGTTTTGCGCAGTCGATTGAGGACTGTCACACGCGGCCAAGAGAAGGCTCGCGCAGGCGCAGATTATCGCAAAGTGTCTCATCATTCGACCCAGCTGTTCTAGCGGCTCTTGACGTTTTCGCCCCAGGCGGCGTGCCGAAGACGACTGACTCCCCGCACGAATGCGGCACTGCAGCATTAATTTTAACAGACGTAGATGGAAAGGGCTTTCTCATAACTGGCGAAATCTATTCAAAGATCTGGCTCGAACCTCCATAAGCTTTGCAGACGACGCGTCCTTGCGTAACAGTGAGGTCATAAAGACACGTCTGTTCGACGCAAAAACGAAAGGGGGCGACGCCCATGAGACGATTGAAAACACTGAGCCTTGCCGTGTGCCTGGCGACGGCACTCGGCGGAGCTTCAGCACAGGAT
>JBCAWP010000208.1:0-4724 GCA_038534535.1 Pseudomonadota bacterium | reverse complement strand
GCAATTCATGGAAAAGCGTAATGTCCCGCAACTCGGCATTGAGGGTCGAAAACAGATAATAGAGCCGAGAGTTCCGCGCCCCGACATTCAATGGCAGGACCGGCGCATTCTTCTTTCGGGCAAGACCTACAGCGGTTGGAAACCAGTCCTGCTCAGTCAGCTTACGATCAACCATTTTCGCGAGGCGACCAGAGGGAAAGATGACGACGCATTTTTCCTGGGCGAACGCATCGCCCGCCAAACGGAGGGTTTCGCGCGTCTTTGCCGGCGAGCGCTTCTCCATAAGCCATTCAACGGGAATGAGCGTGTCAGAAAATCGCGGATTGACGCGCATTGCGTCCGCATTGGCGAAAAAGACAATGTCTTCTCGGACCTGACGGAGGGCCTGCCAGACGGCGGCCCCGTCGGCCAACCCCGTTGGGTGGTTTGCCGCAACCACGACCCGGCCCGTTCGAGGAATGCGTTCAAAGAAATCTAGATTGAGCCGGAAATCGAGCGTTTCAGCTAAATGGTCGAATGATTTTTGGCCATTCATCGTGACAAGGCGATCGGCCATCTCGCGCGCCTTGCCGTACCCGAGCAGAGAGAAGAGAAAAGGACGTAGAAAAGGCCACGACCAATGCGACGAAAACGTCGGGCAGCGTTCCTCGATCAGCTCATCAACGATGTGCTTATCGGCGCGCCTTTCAGGCACGGCAAACGCCGACACCTTCGCCGGGGCCGTCTGCGCATTCGCCGGATCGTCGGCCATGTCTCCGTCCCTGAGCCTCTCTCCAAACGCTCACACTATACGATTCAGACAAGGAATCGAATGGTTTCGCCAGAGGGCCGATGATTCATACCGACAAAGCGCCAAAAAACGCAAAAGGTAACCATTCAGTCAGGAACGCTTTACCAAGGCGCAAGACCAAGCTGCGAATATCGCCTCAACAAAGGGGCGGGCATACGACCCGAGATGACACAGATAAAAATTGGAGTATCGCGTATGAAAATTCTTTGGGTCGAAGATCACGAACCTGTACGGGACATGCTGGCCATCGCAGCCGATAAGGCCGCGCGCAGCCGCATACAGGTAGATCTGGTTCTCGCCACCAGCCTGATGGAAGCCGAGGCCCGCATGCGCCTTGAACGCTTTGACCTTGTGATCGTCGACCTAGCCCTGCCGGATAGCGTGGACAGCGAGATGACCATCGCGCGCATTGCGAATATGGGATCGTTTCGAATTGCCGTTGTGACATCGACCGAAGACCGGGAAGACGCTGTTGCAAATGCCGTTCGCTATGGCTGCAACATTTGCCCAACAGCGGTCTTCAAGGCCTCGCTGCCCTTTAATCGCTTCATTCAGCGCCCTGAGTCGTTCGAGGATTTCCTCCTTGATCTGATGCCAGGCGGCGAGGCGGCCATGACAGCCGTCGCCTAACGCACTTCTTCAATTGAATTGACCGCTTGCCCGCCGCCGGCTTTCAGGCCACATCGGCGGGCAATGCTTATTCTGGACTCTCCTGTCACCCTTGGCCTCATCATCGCCAATGTGATCCTCAGTTTTGCGGGCTTTAATAGCGAGGCCTTCATCCGGCGGAACCTGTTCATCGTCGGTCCCATCCTGCAAGGTCAGCAGTATCACCGGCTCATCACAAGCGGGTTTCTGCATGCCAATGGCATGCACCTCTTTTTCAATATGATCACGCTGTTCTTCTTTGGGCCGGCGATGGAATACGTCCTCGGCAGCCCTGGCTTTGCCATTACGTACGCTGCGGGTTTGCTGGGCGGGGGTCTCTGGTCTCTGATGGAGCATAATCGCGAGCCCGATTATGCGGCCCTCGGCGCTTCGGGCGCGGTCGCCGGAGTCCTCGTTTCCTACTGCCTGTTCGCTCCATTCAGCATGATCTTCATTTATTTCATTCCGGTGCCGGCAATCCTTTTCGCGGTCGCATTCATCGCCTACAGCGCCGTCGCCTCGACACGCGACCAGGGCCGGATCGCCCACGATGCGCATCTCGGCGGCGCGCTTGCCGGAGCTCTCGCGACAATTATCCAGCGGCCAGACGCGTGGTCGGAGTTTACGAGTTCGATCGAGCAAGTGCTGGGGCTCGGTTAAACCGTGTCCGGACCACGCAGCCGATACGAGGCCCTCATCGCAGACGGCAGCTTGGCGCCGGACCCTGCCCAGGCCGCGCTTGTCGAGGCGCTTCAGTCTCTCAATGACAAGCTAACAAAGCCGGCGCGATGGGGACTGTTTCGCCGCACGCCGGAGCCTATCCGTGGCCTTTACATCTGGGGCGGCGTAGGCCGAGGCAAGTCGATGCTCATGGACCTCTTCTTCGAGGCCGTCTCTCTCCCCGAAAAACGGCGCGTCCATTTCCACGTTTTCATGCGGGAAACCCACGCTTTTCTCGCCTATTGGCGGGGTCTCACGCAAAGCGAGCGGCGACGGTCGCAATGGCGGGTCAACGGCGCGGGAGACGATCCAATCCAACCGGCCGCGGCGAAGATTGCAGCCCACGCCCGCCTTCTGTGTTTTGATGAGTTTCAAGTGACGCAAATCGCCGACGCGATGATCCTAGGCCGGCTGTTCGAGGCGCTGGTTGACCGGGGTGTGACCGTGGTTGCGACGTCAAATCGGCCGCCCGATGACCTCTACAAAGATGGCCTGAACCGATCGCTCTTTTTGCCCTTCATTGAACGGTTGAAAGATGCCTGCGACGTGATTCATCTTATGTCCGGCAAGGATTATCGGCTGGAACGGCTGAGTGAAGCGCCGCTTTGGCAGAGCCCGCTCGGCACTGAAGCTGACGCTGCAATGGAGCGCATGTGGCAAAGCCTGACCCTTGGCGCAGCGCCCTCCGCCGAAGAGCTGGACGTTGATGGCCGGACTTTAAAGGTCCCCTGCGCCGCGGCGGGATGTGCGCGCTTCAACTTCGATGATTTGTGCGCCCAGCCGCTCGGCGCCGGAGACTATCTCGCGATCGCGGAGGCCTTTCATACTGTCCTTGTCGAGAATATCCCCGAGCTTCGCCCGGAGAACCGCAATGAAGCGGCCCGGTTCGTGACCCTGATCGACACACTGTACGAGGCGCGCACAAAGCTCGTTGCGAGCGCGGCGGCAGAGCCCGAAAGCCTCTATCCCGAGGGCGACGGCGCGTTCGAATTCGAAAGAACAGCGAGCCGGCTGCACGAGATGCGCTCAGCCGACTATATCTCCGCTGAACGCGCTGTCGCGGCGTTGACCGAAAAGGCCTCCTGACATGACCCCTGATCATCTCTCTGTTGAGGTCGCGCCGGGGTTCGAGCCCGTGGTCGACGCCTTTGTCCAGAATTTCTCCGATGATCTGGAACTCGGCGCCGGGTTCGCCGCCTATCAGGAGGATGCACTCATCGTCTCGCTGACAGCGGGCTTTGCGACGCGTGCCAAGGACCAGCCGTGGACGGCAGAGACGATCGTGCCCGTCTATTCTGTGACAAAAGGCATTGCAGCGCTCGTCTTGGCCCGCCTCGTGGACCAGGGGCAACTGGGTTATGACCGGCCAGTTGCAGAGCTTTGGCCAGAATTTGCCGCCCATGGGAAAGACAAGGTCACGGTCGCCGAAACCCTCTCCCACCAGGCGGGACTTCCGGGGTTCGCAGAGCCGATCGATCCGGCGCTTTGGCTTGATCCGCCGGCACTTGCAGCCCGGCTTGCCGCGGAGCCTCCCCTTTGGACGCCGGGCGATGGGTCCGGCTATCACCCCCTGACCTGGGGGTATCTGGCCGGCGAGATTGCGAAGCGGGCAGCGGGGCGAAGCCTTGGAACGGTCCTGCGGGAGGATATCTGCGCCCCCTTGGGGATCGACTTTCAAATCGGGACGTCTGCACACGACGCGACGCGTATTGCCGCGCTCAAGCGTCCGACGGCGATGCCGGACCTCGGCGACCTAACGGAGGCGAAACGCATCGCCTTTTTGACCAAGTGGGCCGCGCCGGACAGGGGCGGAGCAGCTTGGCGTGAGATCGAAATCCCCTCGGCAAATGGTCACGGCACCGCGCCGGCTGTCGCTCGGCTCTATGGCGCCTATGCGAACGGTGGGCGGATTGGAGATCTCGACCTGTTCGGAAAAGGCACATTCGAGGCGCTCCGGCGCCCGCGAGTGTCCGGACTTGACCGGGTTTTGCCATTCGACATGTCCTTCGGGTGCGGGATCATGCGGAACAATAACCGCGTATTTGGGCCAAACCCGGATGCGCTTGGCCATTCCGGATGGGGCGGATCGGCAGCCTTCGGCGACCCGGATCGCCAGCTCTCAGCGGCCTATATCATGAACCGGCAGTCCAACATCTTGCTCGGCGATCCGCGCTCGACGCGCCTTTTTGAAGCGCTTTATGGCTGCCTCTGAGGCAGTTGGCACACGGATTGCTAGTCTTGGACCAGCACTTCAATTACCCCTCATGCTTCCTTTAACCCCCGGCTATGTTCGCATCGCCGGGGGATTTTTTTGGTCCGGCTACTCAGCAGGCCGGGCCGGCTGAAGTGATCTTGCGGCTTTGAGACTGTCCGCAGAAAACAGGATAAGCGCCGTCCATATGAACGCGAAGGCCACGGCATGGGTCGTACTAAAAGGCTCGCGGAAGACAATGACCGCCAGCGCGAATTGCAAGCTCGGCGCGATGTATTGCATCATCCCGACGGTTGCGAGCTTTAACCGGCGCGCAGCCATAGCAAACAGGATCAAAGGGACGGCTGTGATCGG
>JBCAWP010000207.1:0-4736 GCA_038534535.1 Pseudomonadota bacterium | reverse complement strand
CGCTCGCACCGGTCAGTTCAAAAATGAAACTCTCATTGGTCGTATCGATCACGCGCGCCCGGAAAATCTCGGCGATACGCAGGGCCTCGACCCGTTTTTCGCCGGATCCGGCCACTTTGAAAAGCGCGAGCTCCCGCTCCACACCGCGGCGCGACTTTGTAATGTCGACGACACTTCCCACCGGAACGAGCCGTAGGAGCTGCGCTTCAATCTGTTCCAGCGTGTGCGGCGTGCCGGAGGTGACGATCGTGATCCGGGATCGGTGCTTTGTCTCGTCGACTTCGGCTACCGTCAGGCTCTCAATATTATATCCCCGTGCGGAAAACAGACCCACAACACGCGCCAGAACACCTGGCTCATTGTCCACCATGACGGCGAGGGTGCGGCGCTCCGCCACCTCGTCTTCATGGGTCATGTCATAGGCGGAGGCCGGGGGTTTTACGCTCATGCTGCCCCGTTTCTGTCCGGCGCCACATCGCTTTCGTCGATGACGCCGGGGCGGCGGGTTTCTAGCTCAGCGCGCAGCGTGCTCGCGCGCAGCAGCGCTTCTTTCTGCTCTGCCTTGTCCTGGACATTATACCGATTGATCAGGTCTTCAGCCGCATCGGGATCGATATGCGCCTGAAGTTCCGACACAAAAAGGCGGCGGCATTCCCAAATATAGGATTGTCCGCCTTGGCAAACGTCGGTGTTGCCAAGCGCGCGCACCTCGTAAAAAGCAAACATCAGAGCATCAAGAATGGGCGGCCGGTAGCCCCGAAACGCCCGCGTCTTGTGCGCACCATGGACGCTCTTGAAAATAATCCCCCGCCCCTCCCGGTCGACATTCGGAAAGTACATACGCCCCATATCCACCAACGCGGAAATGCGTCGCGCGATTTCTCGCTGCTCGTTGTGAAATTCAGGTAGAGCCATCCGATCACAAAGGTCCCCAGCGTCCGCAAAGGCCTCAATAACGTTTCGCCCCCAGGCCAACGTATCTTGGTCGATCTCGCGCCGCAGCCGCTCTTCCTCGAGGCGCAGCTGTTTCTGCGTCTCGCGCCGCGCAATGATCGCGGCAAAGACAGCCAGCGCCGTTGATGCGAGGGTCAAAATCTCCCGCGGAAAGCGCAGCGCCCATTCTGTCGCGCTATTAAACCACTCCATGCCCGTCCTCCCGAACCTGTCACGGCTGTCATACTGCCACGGGCGCGCCCACAGGCTCAACTCTGAGCTGCCGTCGATCATACGAGTTTTCGGCCCTCTTCCCCGATCTCATCGCCGGTAATGTCAGCGAGGATCATCTCATTATGGGCCGCGCCCGACGGGATCATGGGCAGGCAGTTTTCCGCGCGCGTCACCCGGCAATCAAAAATCACGGGTTTCGGCGTCTTGATCATTTCCAAGATCTTGTCGTCAAGGTCTGTGGGATTATCACAACGGATCCCGTGGCCCCCATAAGCCTCGGCGAGTTTCACAAAATCGGGCAGCGCATCCGAATAGGAATGGGAATAGCGCTCCCCATGCAGCAATTGCTGCCACTGGCGCACCATACCCATCCACTCATTGTTCAGAATGAACACCTTGATCGGCAGATCATGCTGCACAGCCGTCGAGATTTCCTGCATCACCATCTGAACGGAGGCTTCGCCGGCAATATCGATGACCAGGCTGTCTGGGTGCGCGGCCTGCACACCCACCGCCGCCGGCAAGCCATAGCCCATCGTCCCCAGGCCACCGCTCGTCATCCAACGGTTGGGGTCTTCAAAATGATAGAATTGGGCGGCCCACATCTGGTGCTGGCCGACCTCGGTCGTGATGTAGGTGTCCCGATCCTTCGTCAGCTCATAAAGCCGCTCAATCGCATATTGCGGTTTGATCTCCGCCTCAGACCTCGCATAGGCAAAACAATTTCGCGCGCGCCAGGCTGTGATCTCCGACTTCCAGGCCTCAAGCGAGGGCGACACGGTGTCCGCCTGCGTCCACGCTGCGCACAGCGCCGTCAGGGCGGCGCCGCAATCGGCAATAATGGGTAAGTCGACCCGGACATTCTTATTGATCGAGGATGGATCAATATCGATATGGATCTTCTGTGAGCTCGGCGAGAACGCATCAATGCGGCCGGTCACCCGATCGTCAAACCGCGCCCCGACACAGATCATCAGGTCGCAATCATGCATGGCATTGTTCGCTTCAAAGCTGCCATGCATGCCGAGCATCCCCAGCCAATCGGGATGGGAGGCCGGAAAAGCGCCGAGCCCCATCAACGTCGAGGTGACGGGAAAGCCAGTCAACTTTTGTAGGTTGCGCAGCGCCTCGGAGGCCGCCGGACCTGAATTGATGACCCCGCCGCCCGTATAGAAGATCGGCCGCCGCGCCGTTTTCATCATGCGGATCGCGCGTTTGATCGCCTCATCCGTCGGTTCGGTTTGGGGCCGGTAAGTCGGCAAGTGCACCGTATCTCGGCCGCGATATGTCCCCGTTGCGAATTGGATATCCTTCGGAATATCAATCACGACCGGTCCAGGCCGCCCAGATGTTGCCACATGAAAGGCCTCATGGACGGTTTCCGCAAGTTTCTCGACGTCTGTCACCAGGTAATTATACTTCGCGCAGCACCGGGTAATCCCCACCGTATCGCATTCCTGGAACGCATCGGTCCCGATCAAATGGCTCGGCACCTGGCCTGTAATCACCACCATCGGAATGGAATCCATCATCGCATCGGTGATGGGCGTAACCATGTTCGTTGCGCCGGGACCTGAGGTGACGAGCGCAACACCACAGCGACCTGTTGAGCGCGCATACCCTTCGGCCGCATGGCCGGCCCCCTGCTCGTGGCGCACCAGCACATGGCGGATCGCCTCCGCCCCCTCATCCTGGTGAAGCGCATCATAGATCGGCAGAACCGCCCCGCCAGGGTAGCCAAACATGACCTCGACGCCCTGGTCCTTCAGCGCCGTAATAACCATCTCAGCGCCCGTCATGGTGCGGGTAATCGTCGAAGAAGTCGTCTGTGTATCCATGGGAATCAGCCTTAGTTGATGAGGTCCAGGTTACGGCAAAAGAAAAAGGGCTCTTATGTAAGAGCCCTTAAGTTCACCGCGTCTACCGCTGATTCAGTCAGCGGTAGACGCTATGTAACGACGACACTGAAAATACGCACATTCGTTTCCTTCAGGATCATTTGTTAGCATAATATACCTTCTATCTGGCGTCAATCTCGCGATACAAGGCAAAAATCACCCTAAGACGTTCCTCGAGTGACTCGCTCGGAATACGCGGCCAAAACGGAAATTGCCGTCCAATCCAAGTAAATTGCCGTTTGGCATATCGCCGCGTGTCTCGCTTGGCCTGGGCGGCCGCAGTTTCTGCCGTCATATCGCCGCGCAGATAGGCCGCAAGCCAAGGCATGCCATGGGCCTTCATGGCCGGAAGCTCTGGGTCCAGATCCCGGGCGACTAACGCCCGCGCCTCATCCATCGCTCCTTCGATCAGCATGGTCTCAAATCGACGCTCGATCCGCGCATAGAGTTTTGCTCGCGGCGGCGTTAAGGCGACCCCAAGCCAAGCACCGGTTCCAAGCGGCGGAGCGGCCCGTTCAGCATGGAACGTTGAGAGCGGCTGGCCCGTCGCAAGCCACACCTCATAGGCCCTTGAAAGGCGTTGGCGATCTCCGGTCGCCAGAGCATCCGCCGTTTTCGGGTCCACCGCTGCGAGCCGCGCTTTTAACCCCGCACCGCCCTCGGCCACCGAAATCGCGCGGACGTCCGCGCGAATGTCCTCCGGCACTGGCGGGATCTCGGACAAGCCTTGCGTCGCCGCGAGGAAATAGAGGCCTGTGCCTCCAACCAGTATCGGAACAACACCCCGCCGCTCGATGTCGTCAATCGTCCGGCGCATATCCTTCAGCCAGGCCCCCGTCGAATAACGATTGCCTGCATCCACATGCCCAAACAAATGATGGGGCGCCGCCGCCATTTCCGTCTCATTCGGACGAGCCGTCAGGGTACGGAGGCCTTGATAAACCTGCATTGAGTCCGCATTGACCACCTCCCCGCCAAGGTCTTCAGCGAGGGCAATAGCGAGGGCCGTTTTTCCGCTCGCCGTCGGGCCATGGATCAGGATTGCCGGGCGCATCCCTTCAGGGGTAGACGGAGAGTGGGCCGCTGAAAAGGCCTCGAAAGGGCACGACCTCCATGGATAGAGCGAATGATGACGACGTCGTACTGGTTGGCGTAGGCCCACACCCGACCGAGCCAATTCTACTAGACCTGCTCTCCCAAGCCGGTGTTTTGGCCGCTGGGCCTGTGCAGTCCTTGGCTGCCGGCGCGCCATGGCATGCGAGCGATGTGATGCTCGCCGCGCTGACCGAAACAGCCGCGCGCGACCTCAAGCGCCTCATGACGGAAACGCCCGAAACCGATCTAGCGCTCATACCCGCCGCAAACCGTCGCAAGCGGTTTTTGATCTGCGATATGGATTCCACGATCATCGAGCAGGAATGCCTGGACGAACTCGCCGACTTTGCGGGCCTGAAGGCGGAGATCGCGGCGATCACGGAACGGGCCATGCGCGGTGAGTTGAACTTTGAAGATGCGCTGCGCACCCGCGTCGCAAGACTCCAAAGCCTTCCCGTCGAAACGATCGAGACTTGCTTCCGGGAGCGTATCACGTTGAGCCCCGGCGCCCGGACACAAGCAAGCAACGGGCGCCTTGGGCGGCCATCGTGCCAACGAGCGTCTGGGCGCCGGGGC
>JBCAWP010000206.1:0-4737 GCA_038534535.1 Pseudomonadota bacterium | reverse complement strand
TACAACAGTCCCCAGAAACGATCATTCGGACGCTTCGGTCACTCGTTGCCGATGAGGTGGCGAGTGTTAGATCCGACACTCGTATTGTCGCCGAAAGCCTTTCATGGCCGACCGATTTGCCGCTCGACAGCGATGAGGTTGGGCTTGATAGCCTTGACGTGATGAACGCCGCGTCCCGCGTGAATCAGTTTTTTCGCCTGCATGAGGTCGGTGTTGAGGACTATCTCCTCATTAACAGATCGCTGGACGAATGGGCGCGGGTCGTCGCCAAAGGACTTGAGCACCAGTTCGACCGGCTGACGTTTCTGACATCTGGGTCGACGGGATCGCCGAAGCCCTGCACCCATGAAATTCCCGCTTTGTTGCGAGATGCTGACTTTGTTGCGGGTCGACTTGAGCCGCGCCGTATACTGACATTGGTTCCGCCCCATCACATCTATGGCTTCATATATACGGGCTTGATGCCGCTGCTGGCTGGCTGCCCGCTGGTCGACGTTCGCTTTGCACCCGCGAGCCGATTGAGCAGCATGATCAAAACAGGCGATGTAATTGTTGGAACGCCTTTTGTTTTGACGGCTTTCGCAAGGACACTTGAGCGGGTTCCGAGCGGTATCTCCGTGCTCACGTCAACGGCACCGCTCCCGACTGTTCTTGCAGATCAACTCCAATCTATGGGCATTGAGCAAACGCTTGAAGTCTACGGCGCGTCCGAAACCGGTGGTGTCGGTTGGCGCAAAGCGAGTTCAGATGATTTCCAGCTGTTTCCCTGGTGGGAACTGACACCAGACGGGTTACTTATCGATGTTGAGCGGGGAGGGGACCCGCATCACCCTATGGACCTGTTGGAACGCGGGGAAGGACAGTGTTTTTCCGTTCAGGGACGATCAGATAATGCGCTTCAAATCGGCGGAGTTAATGTCTTTCCGACAGCGCTCGCCGAACGCATCGCCGAACACCCGGACGTCGTTGAGTGTGCGGTTCGACCCATTGATGTATCGATGGGCGCACAAACCCGATTGAAGGCTTTCATTGTACCAGGACCGGATATCGACGTGGATGATCTCGAACGCGATCTTGTTCGCTACGCTCGTTCGACGCTATCGGCGCCGGAACGTCCTGTTCAGTGGACGTTTGGGGACGAACTTCCGGTCAATGATTTGGGTAAGCTGCAAGATTGGCCGATCTAGCCGAGCCAGTTCGTGAGTTCGCTCATGCGTCCATCAAGGCCGTCAGCTCAGTCAACGCCTTCATGACGGCATGGCCATATTCGCGTTGCGCCTCATCAAGCCGTTGCGCGAGAGCCGTCGCTTGTACCACCCGCGTCGCCACCGGAAGCGTGTCATCCGCTGGCACGTGCTCGGTGGGGATATCAAGTCTAACGTCGTGACCCTCAAAAAACGCGGCTGCCTCATCGAGTGTTCGGGCTACGGAAACGTGGTGGATATCTTTCTCACCGCTGCGCTTTGAGAAAAAAATGATCTGCGCGACGTACCCACCGGAGGCTTTCTCGAAAAGTGCGAGTTCGTACCAAAGCGTGCCCCCCGGAGCATGGCTCGTGAACATGAACAAGAGATGCCCTTTGAAACGGATCGGCGGTGCGCCGGACCGGATTAGCTGAAGGGTGTCCTCGGTCGGCTCCATATCTTTGCTCCCTACGATCCTGAATGAGGGATACGAGAGCGTAGATGCCGAGGCAAGTCATTCAAGGTACACAGTATTTCCGCAGCGGAATGCAGTCGTTCTCGTCCGATATGCCGTAAATTTTGGCCTAGGCTAAACTGTTTGTTGGTCTTTCCAAGATAAACAGTGACCGAATTGACGGCACATCATAAAAAAGTGCTGCAGGGGCAAAGTCTAGTGGCGTGGTTCAGGAACGTATCGAATTGGTTTGTTTCAGCTGAGCAGCTGCCTCTTCGTGCTGTTCTCTTGCTGTTTGGTTGTTCTTTAGCGCTTTATGCCGTGATCGACCTCCAACTCTTCACGCTCGCCAACCCCTCCTTTGTAGGTATTCTTTCTGGCTCTGTGATTGCGGCTGTGGCCCTCTACGCCGTTGCTCTGTCAATCAAGCAGCTCGTGCGGGAAATCAGAGACCTCGCTAAGCAATTCGAGAGCATCGTCAGATCAGAACGTGAGTTATCTGCGCCGGCTGTTACAGATACACTTACCGGCTTGCCCAATCGGTTGGCGATGATGACCCACTTGGAAAAGGCGATCGCTGGTGCTGAACGCGATGGATCGAATGTCGCGCTACTCGTTGTCGATCTAGATGGCTTCAAGCCAATCAATGATACGCTTGGCCACCAAGCGGGGGATGAGGTTCTGACTGAGGTCGCCAATCGGATTAGATTGGCGCTGAAACCCGATCAGTTCCTCTCGCGATTTGGTGGTGACGAGTTTTCCGTCACCGTGCCGTATAGGGACTATCAATCGGTCATCAATACGATGGAAGCAATCCTCGACCGCAACTCACGGCTTATTAGCACCACGCATGGTTCTTATAAAATCGGCGTCAGTGTCGGCTGTTCTGTTTATCCGGACAACTGTTCGTCCGCTGATGAGCTGATCTGGAGTTCCGACCACGCAATGTATCGCGCGAAGCGATTGGGCGGAAACCGCTTTGTCCATTTCGACGAGAAAATGAAGCTCGATATTACAGAGCGCAAGCGGATTGAATCCCGGGTTATCGGAGCGGTTGAGCGCGGTGAAATCAGACCCTTCTTCCAACCTCTCGTTGACCTGAAACGGGATGGCTACGTTGTGGGTTTCGAGGCTCTCGCCCGCTGGTATGACAGTGACTTTGGCCTTGTCATGCCAGACAAGTTCATTAACGCGGCTGAGCGCGTTGGAGCCATGGACGACATTACGATCTCTATGATGGAGTCGGTCTGTGCAGCTGCGCGCAAAACACCGTCTGACGTTGTATTTGCAATCAACCTTTCCCCGAGCTTTCTCGTCAAAAGCGACTCTGCGCAGCGCCTCATCCGAACCGCCGATCGGCATGGGATAGACCTCAGGCGATTTGAGTTCGAGGTGACCGAGAACATTCTGATCTCAGATGTTGAGACGGCGCGGAGCGTCCTGATGGAATTGCGTAGTCGTGGTGCGAGTATCGCGCTCGATGACTTTGGCGCCGGGTACTCCTCACTCCAGTACATTCGATCTCTTCCATTCGATAAGGTGAAGATCGATCGTATGTACGTCAGCGATATGAGCGAAAATGACGGCTCGACGATTGTTAATGCTGTGCTCAGTCTTGCAGCGAGTTTGGCCTTTACAACGACGGCAGAGGGTATTGAGGACGAAAATACCGCTGCGATGCTAACAATGCTGGGATGCATGCGTGGTCAGGGATGGTTGTATGGCAAACCTGTGCCTGAGAAAGAGATGCTCAGAATAGTTAGAGAACGGTCAGACGTGGAAAACCCTGAGCAAGGGACGCTGAGAGCCGCGGGTTAGCGGGACTAGGCACGCGCGGGGCCGGTGGTTATCGGCAAATCACAACGCCAATTAACGCCGACAACAGGAATGGTGGTTGGAGAGAGACTTGAACTCTCGACCTCAGGATTATGAGTCCTGCGCTCTAACCAGCTGAGCTACCCAACCGCCGACGGACCCGTCTCTGGGGCGCCAGAGCGGCCTCTATAGGCACACCAGTTGGTGCGTGCAAGATGGCTGTTCAGGGCACTTTACAGTTTGCCATAATGATGTGAAGTTCCGTCTGAAGGTTATCGGCTCGAGAAAGTAGGGTATCGGCATGCGTGGATGTCTCTTGGCGATCGCTGTTTTGCTCCCCGCAACGGCCGCCGCCCAAGGCGCGGACGCGATGTTGGCGTTCTCCAACGGACACTTCAATGAAGCGGCGAACCTTGCCCAAGCCCATGGGGATGCGGACAATTATGCGTTCGCCGCGCGCTCCTTGCTGGCAAAGGCCGTCTCCGGTGATGTCGATCCGGACCCGGTCGTGGTTGGCCAGGCTTGGAAGCTGGCCGAGGAAGCGCTTGCTATCGACCCGCGCCATGTGGAAGGCCGGCTTCAACTTGCGATTTCCATGTCTTTGACAGCCCGGCCGATGACGACCCGCCAAGCGCTGCGCTCTGGCTATGGGGAAAAGGCACGTGATCTCGTTCTGTCGATCATCGAGGACGAGCCGACAAATGCCTATGCCCATGGCTTCCTCTCCGTGTGGCATGTCGAAGTGATCCGCCGCGGCGGCCGCCTTGGCGCGACGGTGATGGGCGCAAGCGTTCGAAAAGGCCGCAGGCACTATCAAGCCGCAATTGCGGCGAACCCAACCGACGCGGCGTTGCACTGGCAATGGGCCCGGGTTTTGACGGCGCTCAATGCGGATAAATACCGCGAAGAGATCGATGCGACGCTTACTGCTGCGCTGGCCCTGCCGACTGAAACCGCGCTTGAAGGCATTATGCAGTCCCGCGCACGGACGATCGAGACGGCCTTTGCCACGCTGACAGAGAAAGAGGTTGAGGGTCTGGCAGCGGAGATGCTCTGAGCGCCGTTCGTGTATGACGTCGCCAAGCTTGACTTTCTTCCATGCGGTTTCAATCATGCGTCGATGGGCTCCGCAGGGCGCGTCGCCGCGAATCTCACCAAACTGTCGGATATCTCAACTTGTATCCCACGGGGCGAGGGCTTTTGAGAGCTCTGCGGGGAGGAGGCCGGCGAGGAGCGAGAGCTCCGGCGGCAGGCCGCGGGGCCTGGGCCGCGGCAGGATGACCG
>JBCAWP010000205.1:0-4753 GCA_038534535.1 Pseudomonadota bacterium | reverse complement strand
CTGATGTCGTCAAGATATCGGAGATTCGAGAACCCTGGATTGAAGCGACGATCTTTACCCCGGACGAATATCTCGGCGCCGTCCTGAAGCTTTGCCAGGATCGCCGGGGCGTTCAGAAAGAACTCACCTATGCGGGCACGCGCGCCATGGTGAAATATGATCTTCCGCTCAATGAAGTTGTTTTCGATTTCTATGACCGCCTGAAATCGATCTCTAAAGGATATGCCAGCTTTGATTATGAGTTGATCGGGCACCAGGCCGAGAACCTTGTGAAGATGAACATCCTCGTCAATGAAGAGCCCGTTGATGCCCTGGCCATGCTGGTTCACCGCGACCGGGCCGAGAGCCGTGGCCGGCAGATGTGCGAACGGCTGAAAGATCTAATCCCGCGCCAGATGTTCAAGATTCCTATCCAGGCGGCCATCGGGTCGAAAGTGATTGCGCGGGAAACCATCTCAGCGATGCGCAAGGATGTGACGGCCAAGTGTTATGGCGGGGATGCCACACGGAAGCGGAAGCTGCTGGAAAAGCAGAAAGCTGGTAAGAAGCGTATGCGCCAGTTCGGCAAGGTGGAGATACCGCAGGAGGCGTTCGTCGCGGCCCTACGGATGGATGGCGACTAGCTCACCCGGTCAAAACGGTAGATGACCTTGAAGCTGAAATCCTTGGAATTGACGTCAAAACTCTGCTCCTGACCGAACCGGTCAACGGGAAAGACCTTGGCATCAAATCCGCCAACTTCGTTCGCACCAACGACGTCGTTATCGACGAATTCGGTGGTAATTGCGATCGTCCGCGCGTCGCCAGGATTGAAAATGAACTCCGCAGACTGATTGATGTCGAGCACATCGCCGGTGTTGAACTCGACCGGATCGCCTCGCCAGTCTTCCCAATTGTAAAGCGATTGCCCGGGGTTTGCCTCGTTTTGTGCGGTGATGACCATCTTCCGCATATCAACCGTATTCTGAGGGCCTTCATCGTCGGCGATGACACACTCAATGCGCAGGACCGTCATGGCAAGTGTGACCGGCCCTTCGGCATCGGCGCGCTGCTGAAGCGTCGCAATCCGGCTGTTCACGAAGGGCATACTCTCGCTCGTCGGGAAACGAGCTCGAAATTCCTGAAGTCGGGCGAGTGACCCTGAGGCGAGGGCTTGGCCGAGGGCGGTCGCCTCTTCCTCGGCAAGGAGTTGGGCCGGGCTGCATCCTGCAAAACAGAAATTCGCGCCGGTCAAACCAGAATTGTAGAATGGGTTCTGTGCACCGTCCGTATTTGCCTTCACGCGGTCCGCCACCTGTTTGAAGGCGAGTTCCGCGACAAGGCCGGGCTCCCGTAGGCTGTCAGCAAGCGCCGCGGTGTACGGACTGTTTGCCAGACCTTCTCCGTCAACCGCCGTGTATCCGGGCGCCGTGGCATAGGCGATCAGCAACCCTTCCGTGCTTGGAGGCGCAGCCAGGCCCGAGCCACCGGCGGAACGGTTAGCTGAGGGCAGAGGATTGTTCCGACAGGCATCAAGAATGATGAAGTTGACGCTATTGCCAGCACTTTCGATGAATTGCAGGGCCTGGCCGAGCCGGGGCGCTTCGGCCCAGACGTCCTGTTCAGTCTTTGGGCGGGCATCGACGGGGATAAGATAATTCGAGCCCTGCGACTGGACGGCGTGGCCGGCATAGTAAAGAACGCCGACTGCGTTTGGCCCGGCAGCAGAAAGGCGCTGTCCATGGGCGCGGAACGCATCGACCATGTCGTCCTCTGTCGCGTTGAGGAGTACTGAGACCTGAAAGCCAATCTCTTCGAGCGTTTCGGCCATGAGTGCCGCGTCGTTCCTAGGATTGGTGAGTTGCCAGCCGGTTTGGGCATAGTCAGAGTTACCAACGATTAGGGCGATTCTTGGCGGTGATGGTGCCTGGGCAGCTGCGAACGCGGCGCCCCACAAAGCACCGAGAATGATCATGATGTACCGCATTGGTCTGGGTCCCCTCCCACCTGCTTCAATTGAAACGCTAACATACTGACAATTGACCGGCCAATTCGGTTAGTCTTTCCGGTTGCGGCCAAAGTTCACGTCGGCGGAGTCCTGGCCAGCCTCTATGACCGCTTTGCGAATACCGCGCGCCCGTTCGAACTCCCGAAAGAGGGCGTCCCCGTCACCCCGGCGAATGGCGCGCTGAAGGGCGGCGAGGTCTTCTGAAAATCGCCCCAGCGTTTCGAGGACGGCATCCTTATTGTTGAGAAAGACGTCGCGCCACATGGTGGGGTCTGAGGCTGCGATCCGCGTGAAGTCCCGAAATCCGCCTGCTGAATATTTGACCACTTCACCCTGGTCGACGGATTCCATGTCATAGGCGGTCGCAACGATATTGTAGGCGATGAGGTGGGGGAGGTGCGATGTAATGGCGAGCACACGGTCGTGGCGTCGGACATCCATTGTTTCGACGCGCGCGCCGAGGCGTTGCCAAAATGACGTCAGCTTGCCGACAGCAGCCTGATAATCTGGGTCGGGATTGTCCTCAGGTGTTAGAATATGCCAAGCGTCACGGAAGAGCGTGGAGAATCCGGAATCGGGCCCCGACTTTTCTGTTCCGGCGATGGGATGGCCAGGAATGAGATGGGCGTTGGCTGGGCAGTGTGCCGCCATGGCGTCGCGGGCGGTCGCCTTCACGGACCCGACATCGGTGAGGATCGTGCCTGGTGCGAGGGCTGGGCGAACCGCTGCGGCAGCATCAGCTATTGCGCCGACTGGAACACATAAGATGACGCAGTCTGCGTCCTTAGCGGCGTCTTCCGCTGTTTCCATGACGTCGCCAAGGCCGAGTGCATGGGCGCGTGTGCGCACGGGGCCCGCCCCATCATAGAGTGTGATGTCGGCCGCGGCGCTGGTTTCCTTGATTGCGCGCGCCAAGGAAGCCCCAATAAGACCTATGCCGATAATTGCGACGCGATCAAAGACGGTGTCAGTCATGCCTGTCGAAAGGCATCGAATGCGGCGAGTACATCGGTGTCCGCGTCGACGGTGCCGAGGGAGAGGCGCAGGTAATCAGGCAGTCCGTAAGCGGTCATATCTCGAATGACGATGCCCCGTGAGCGGAGGAAGGTGTCGGCCGCCGATTTGTCCTTACCCTGGGTTTCCGGAAAGCGGATCAGGACGAAGTTTCCAACGCTTGGTTTCACATCATAGCCGAGGTCGATGAGGCCTTGGGTAACGCGTTCAAGCTCGACCTCGTTGTGATCGATTGAGCGTTGAACAAAGGCGTCGTCGGCCAGCGCAGCGATGCCGGCTTCTTGGGCGAGGGCGTTCACATTGAACGGGCCGCGAACGCGGTGGATTGCATCAATGACGCTGGCGGGGCCATAGGCCCAGCCAAGGCGCAGGGCGGCCAGGCCGTGAATCTTTGAGAATGTCCGTGTCATCAACACGTTCGGTGCCTCTCCCGCAAGAGCCGCTCCGGGATCATAATCATTCTTGCGGACATATTCCGCATACGCGCCATCCAGGACGAGAAGGATATCGTCCCGGAGGCCGGCATGGAGCCGTTTCACCTCGTCATACGGGATGTAGGTGCCCGTCGGATTGTTCGGGTTAGCCAAGAAGACCATGCGGGTTTTCTCGGTGACCCGGTCGAGCATCGCATCAACGTCAGCCGTCAGGTTTTGTTCGGGCGCGTTGACGACCTTAGCGCCGCTCTGTTGGGCAACGAGACGGTAAACAAGAAAGGCGTGTGTTGTCTGAATGATCTCGTCGCCAGGCCGCAAATAGGCGCGTCCGAGGAGCTGGAATATCTCGTCTGACCCGGACCCGCAGACGATACGATCCGCATCGAGACCGTACTTCTCAGCGATGGCCGCGCGCAGCCGGGTGGCGCCGCCATCCGGATAGAGTTCGAGATTGGCCGCCCGCTGTTCGATCGCTTTGAGTGCCGCTGGAGACGCACCGAGCGGATTTTCGTTCGACGAAAGCTTCCAGCCGCCTTCGGATGGCTCACCGCCTTTATAGGGCACGATGTCCAGAATGTTCGGTAGGGGCTGCGGGCCGGCCATTGGGCACTCCATGATTTTGCCTTGGCGAGGTGCGGAATTTGACGACAGGCGTCAAGGGGCAGCGGCGTCACACGCCTGGCAAAACCTGGGCGTGCTTCACTCGTCCATAGGCGAAACTTGTGTCGATTGCTGCAATTTCAGGCAGGCGCTGGAGCTTTGTACGCACAAAGGATTCATAGGCGTCGAGCCCGGTGGCGAGGACCCGGAGCAGATAGTCCGACTGGCCCGTCATAAGCCAGCAATCCATGACTTCCGGCATAGCGCGGATCGCCATTTCAAACGCCTCAACGGCATCGTCGCCGTGCCGTTCGAGCTTCACCCGTATAAAGGCACTGACCGTCAGCCCGATGGCCTTCTGGTCGATCACCGCCGTATAGCCGCGAATGACACCGGACTCTTCAAGCAGGCGAACCCGGCGGAGGGTTGGCGACGGCGACAATGCGATTCTGTCCGCGAGGTCCTGATTTGACAGGCGGCCATCCTGCTGAAGCGCGATAAGTATTTGGCGGTCCTTCGCATCCATAGATTTGGCTTTAGCAGATTCTGCCAACCCAAGTCTACTTGAAGCAAGATATTGCAAGGTTCTTTGCCTGTGTTTGTGCTAGACTGCGCGTCGTACGGGAGGTGGATTGATGCGAAACGACAAGACAAAAGGCTTCGCCACGCGCGCGATCCACCACGGATATGACCCGCTTCAGGAGCAAGGTGCTTTGAC
>JBCAWP010000204.1:0-4788 GCA_038534535.1 Pseudomonadota bacterium | reverse complement strand
GTCGCGCCCGATGGCCGGGTTGTCTTCTATATGGGCGACGACCAGCGCTTCGAATATGTCTACAAATACGTGACGGCACGCCCCTACGACCCACAAAATCGCGCGAACAATGTCGACCTGCTCGACGACGGCACACTTTACGTGGCGCGGTTTGACGCAGACGGCGCCGTCGAATGGCTTCCCCTCGTCTTCGGCGACGGCCCGCTGACACCGGACAACGGGTTCCAGTCACAGGCCGATGTCCTCGTTGAGACCCGCCGCGCGGCAGATCTTGTCGGCGCCACAGCCATGGACAGACCGGAAGATGTCGAACCGGACCCCCGCACGGGCCGCGTTTTCGTGATGCTCACCAACAATACCGAAAGAACGAGCGATCAGACCGATGCGGCCAATCCGCGGGCAAACAATGCCACGGGGCACATCATCGAGATCCACGAGCCGAACGGCGATTTCACATCGACCCGGTCGACCTGGGAAGTCCTGGTCCTGTGCGGTGATCCAAATGACCCGACCTCGGGCGCAACCTGGCACTCCTCGACCAGCGAACATGGCTGGCTTGGCTCCCCCGATAACTGCGCGATCGATCCAAGCGGCCGGCTTTGGATTGCAAGCGACGGCAATGAGAAAACCGGGTCGAATGATGGCCTTTGGGCCCTCACCGTCGATGGCCCTGAACGCGGACGTGGACAGGCCTTCTTCCGAGCGCCCGTCGGAGCAGAAGTGTGCGGGCCGTGTTTTGCGCCGGATGGCCGTTCGCTCTTCCTGGCGGTCCAGCATCCGGGCGAAGGGGAAAATGCCTCTTATGAGAACCCAACCACACGTTGGCCCGATTTCGAGGAGGGCAAACCGCCCCGTCCAAGCGTCGTGGTCATTCGGCGCCGTGATGGTGGGCCCATCGGCACCTAGGGTCTCGTGAAAAGTAGAGCTGACGAGATCGCCAGCGCTGCTGGCCCCGCCGCGCCGGCTCTGCGATTGATTGGCGGATATTCTCAGCATGTCCTATGGACGCGCGTCCATTCTCGTGTGTATGCGCAGTATGAGTAATACTATCACACTCATAAAAGAGCCCGAGATGAATCCAAGACAAGACCGCTCCAAGGCTGCCGATGTGATTGCCATTGGCCTCTCCGGCGCATGCCTGATGCATTGCGTATTGCTGCCGGTCGTTGTCGCGGTCTCGCCCGTCTTTGCCCTGGCCGCTGAAGAATGGGTCCACAAAGTCTTGGTGCTGATTGCGGCGCCCATCTCCATTTCGGTCTTGGCGCGCGCGCAGCGCCGTCCAGAACGCTTAATTCTCGCAGTCAGCATCGGGGTCGGACTCGCGAGCTTGTTTGCCGGCGCCTTTGTCGAGCCACTCCATCACTACGAACAACCGTTGACGGTTTTCGGGGCCCTCGTCATCGGAACAAGCCACGCGGTCCGCTGGTGGCGGCACAGCACCTCTATGGTACCACCCGCATAGGCGGCGCGCCGCCAACAGATCTTACATTGGATCATGGCCCCATACACGTCGTTCCACCTATTTGGTTGACGAAGTTATGGTGCCGCCAGAGGGACTTGAACCCCCGACCCCCGCATTACGAATGCGATGCTCTACCAGCTGAGCTATGGCGGCGATGCCGTGTTGGAATGATGGGTCACTTACCCTTCAATTCCGTCAACAGCAAGACGGCCCCTGCGCCGAAAGCGCGGGGCGTTTTAACCGAGGGATTCTGCCCAACGGCGAACAGCACCAACGAAGAGATCCGGCGCCTCCATGGCTGCGAAATGCCCGCCGTGCGGCATATCCTCCCAATGGGTGATATTGTAGGCCCGCTCGGTCCAGCTGCGCGGCGGCGCTGAGAAAACAAGCTCGCCCGGGAAGTTCGCAAAGCCCGTCGGTGTCTCGCAGCGCGTTCCCTCTGGCACGCCCGCCCCGCCCTCTTCCATGAACGCGCGATAATACCAGACCGATGTCGCGATCGCGTCATTGACGAGATAGATCATCAGATTGGTCAGCAATTGGTCCCGGGAATAGACGCTCCAGAGATCGTCATCCGACAGCTGCGACCAGCCATGGAACTTTTCCAGAATCCAGGCCGCCTGGCCGACAGGCGTGTCCATGAGAGCCATCGCCAGGGTTTGCGGCTTTGTCGACTGCTCCATGAAGTAAGCGCCTTCCAGCTGCATCCCGGCCCGGGTGCGGCTAAGCCAAGCGGCTTCGGCATCCGATTGCGGTGTGGCCGGCGTCGGCCGGAGCCCCAGCATGTTCAGGTGGATCGCGCGGCAGCCACCTTTGCCATCGACCGTTCCATGCTCATAGCCAAGCCAGGACGTGACCATCGATCCCCAGTCGCCGCCCTGGGCAAGATACGTCCCATAGCCGAGCACCTCGCGCATGAGCTTGTCCCAGAGGCCCGCCGTTGCCCTCGGGCCCATGAGGTTCGCTGGCTTTCCCGAAAATCCATAACCCGGCAGGGACGGCACAATCAGATCGAAAGCGTCGGCCGGACTGCCCCCATGTTTGCTCGGAAAGGCGAGCGGGCCGATCGCGTCCCAGAACTCATAAACCGATCCAGGCCATCCATGGGTGATCAAGAGCGGGCGCTGTCCACCCGCTTCACCGACAATATGGACAAAGTGAATGTCGAGGCCGTCCACCTCCGCCATGAACTGCGGATATTCGTTCAGCGTCGCCTCGGCCAGCCGCCAATCATATTGGGTTTGCCAATATTGCACGACATCTTTCAGGACATCCGTTGACATGCCCCGCGCCCAAGGCGGGCCTTCCGGTGGATCGAACCACCGATACGTCGCCACGCGATCCATAATCTGCGAGATCTTCTCGTCAGGCACATCGATCTTGAACGGGCGAACATCGGTCATGGCGCGGTCACCTCGGCACTGATCGGGGCATGGTCCGACGGTTTCACCCCGCCGCGCCAGCCCAAGTGAATGCGATAGCTCGCTATATCTGTTGACGGCAGCGCGGCCTCGTTCGCCCAGATATGATCCAGCCGGCGCCCACGATTCGACGCCGCCCAGTCCCGCGCCCGATAACTCCACCAGGTGAAGAGCTTCTGCTCATCGCCATGGGCAAGGCGCGCAATATCGGCGAAACCTGCCGCATCCCGTGAGCTTTCCAGCGTCTCGGTCTCAACCGGTGTATGGGACACAATTTTGAGGAGCTGCTTGTGGGACCACACATCGTTTTCATGCGGCGCCACATTTAGGTCACCCACCAGAATGCGCGGGGCCCCCTGCCGATTGAGCGCGCGGTAGGCGGGGCCCAGCCGGCCAAGAAAATCAAGCTTATGGTCGAACTTCTCATTTGTTTCCGGATCGGGCACATCACCGCCAGCGGGCAAATAGATGTTGTGTACCTCAACCCCTTTCACGACGCCCGCCACAACGCGGGCATGACCTTCCCGGCAAAGATCAGGAGACGCGACCTGTTCGAGCGGGTATTTCGACGCAATCGCAACGCCGTGGTGTCCGCCGCGCTGGCCGTTCAACACAAGATGGGGCAGCCCCATTCGTTCGAAGGCCTTCACCGGGAACTCATCGTCGAGACACTTCGTCTCCTGGAGGCACACCACATCGGGCTGTTCCGCCTGCACAAAAGCCGCCACGTTCGGCGCCCGTAGACGGACCGAATTTATGTTCCAGCTCACTATTTTTAGATTTGTCATGCGGGCAGGTTTGAAGCCTCCCGCCTGATACGTCAACGCGCCTGAACTAGGGGATAGTTCAGGCGCGTCAGACGCGTCGCATTGCGTCAATGGACCGGATGGGAAGGGTCCGGCCGGTCCGATGTGAGCCGCCTTGAGGGGGGAGGGATCGGCTTTACGCTCACATCGGCATAGCTGGGGAAATGGCTCGTGCCCTTGCCGTTTCAAGTCACAAACTTGTGACGTTCAGGATTTATTTAGTTTCAATCGCGCTCGTCTTCGGCGTTCGGATCTTCAATCCGGAAAAGACGCGGACTAATCCGCTCGCCCGTCACCACATCAGCGAGGGTCACCGTCGTCAGGCCACCCGCCTCATCCTCTGTTCGCCAAGCCACCAAATCATAGGTTCCAGCATCCAGGATAATCTCCAAGACGCCGTCCATCTCGCCAGACTTATCCTGCATCGCAATCCCGACATGGTCTGCCGTGCGGCGCACGTTCAGGATCTCAGCCTCTTCTGCAAAGTCGAGTCGGTCGTCGAGGATCAGGCCAAGGGGCGTCGTGCGCAGGGGCACCCGGTCCTGCGTTTCCAGGTCACGATCTTCAATCGCAACCGTCGCCCCGTCGGCCACGATCAGGATCGGAACCGGGTCATCATACTCAAACCGCACGCGTCCCGGCCGACGGAGATAAAATGTCCCCTCAGACGTGCTGAAGTCCGCTGCCATCTGAGAGAAACGCCCCGTCGCCGTCTCAACCGCGCTCATGGCAATCGAAACGGCATCGAGCACAGCGCGGCGCTCGGCGCCGGTTAGGATTTCAGGCGCATCGATTGGCGGCGAGGTCAGATCCTCCGGCACATCCGTAACGGGCTGTCCGGGCGCCAGGTCTTCCAGTGGAGCCTCAAGATCGGTCTGCGGCACATCGCGAACTTCGGTGGGGCCAAGCGCCGGCTCGACCTGCAGCTTGATGGTCCGGACCGGCGCCTCGAGCGCCTTCTGCACCGCCGGCTTAACGGGCGCAGCGATAGAGACAGCAGCACGGTCCTGCTCCACCACGTCGATCCGCGACAGAAATGCCTGCGCCATTTGAAACGCGCTCAGCTCTACGGGCGTCATCGACAGAATCACTGCCAAAG